>JBQCFV010000126.1:0-4049 GCA_051958695.1 Chitinophaga sp.
ATCATCAGCTTCTTACCTCTCAGTGCTCAGTACAAGATCAGCGGTAAAGTAAAAGACGCACATACCCAGGAACTGATCCCCTTTGCCACACTTCAGTTCGTTGGCACCAACACCGGTATGGTCACCGACGCGGAAGGCTCGTACGTGTTCGACCTCCCCGCGGTCCCCGCAGATTCGCTGATGGTAAGAGTGATGGGGTACCAGCGCACCGTGCTGCATGTGGACCGCAACGCGCGCGAACAAACGATCGATTTCGAGATCTCCCGCCGCGACGTATCCCTCAAACAATACGAAGTAAAAGCCAACGTAAACTTCGCGCTCATCCTTCTCCGCCAGATCATCCGCCGGAAACCGGAAAACAATTACGACCGCCTCGATAATTACCGCTACGAGATCTACAACAAGCTCGAGCTGGACATCAAGAACCTCAATACCGCCAAACTTTCAAAGAACCGTTTTACCAAACCGTTTTCTTTCATCCTCAAGAACATCGACAGCACTTCGGAAACAAAACCTTTCCTCCCCGTGTTCCTCACGGAAAGCATTTCCGATTATTATTTCCAGCGCAGCCCCAAAAAAACCAAAGAGATCATCAAGGCTTCCCGCACCTCCGGGCTGGACAACGAAAGCGTGTCCAAGTTCCTCGGTGGCATGTACCAGAACATCAATGTGTACGACAACCACATCCCCGTGTTCGACAAAAGCTTCGTAAGCCCCATCAGCAACAGCGGCGCGCTGTATTACAAATACCGGATCACGGATACGCAATACATCAACTCCGACCGTTTCATCAAAATGAATTTCGAGCCCCGCAGGAAAGGCGAAAACGCATTCGTCGGTGAAATGTGGGTGCAGGATTCCACCTACGCCATCCAGAAAATGAGCATGGCCGTGCCAGGCGAAGCCAATATCAACTTCGTGCGCAGGATCAGCATGGTGCAGGAATACAAGCCCTTTGCGGACAGCAGCGGCTGGTTCCTCGCCAAAGACAAGTTCATCGTCGATTTCTGGACGCCCGGCATCAAGCCCACGAAAACGATGGACTTCATCGGACGCAAAACCACCACCTACGAAAACGTGCTGATAAACGATACTTCCGTCACGAATCTTTTCGCGGAAAAACGATACCCGGAAAATATCGTGCTCACGGACAGCGCGCGCTCACGCCCGGAGTCCTTCTGGGAGAACGCCCGCCACGAAGGTCTCAGTAAAAACGAACAGTCCATTTACAGGATGGTGGATACGCTGCAGAAAATGCCGCTGTTCCAGAAATATTCCAATACCATCCGATTCCTGGCAACCGGCTACAAACCCTTCGGGATGCTCGAATGGGGCCCGTACTGGTACCTGTTTTCGCAGAACCGGCTGGAAGGTTTCCGCACCCGCATCGACCTGGGCACCACGCCCAGGTTCAACAAGGACCTTTACCTCAACGGTTACCTCGCCTATGGTTTCTCCGACCAGCGTTTCAAAGGCAAGTTCTCCGCTCTCTGGCTGCTCAAACGGCACCCGCGCATGTACGTATACGGCTCGTTCGTGCGCGACCTGGATAATGGCGCCAATTATTACGACGAAGTGGGAACGGACAATATCTTTTCCCTCGCCATCCGCAAACCCGGCATACCGCAGAAGTTCATGCTGATCGACGAAAAACGCGCAGAGTTCTACAAGGAATATTTCTCGGGGTTCTCCCATCATTTGTCCGTAATACACAAACAGTTCCTCCCCTTCGCGCCGCTGCCCACGGGCAGCTTCTTCCCCCACAACGGCAACGGGTTGGACCCGCTGACCAATACGGAAGTGGCCGTGAAGCTGCGTTACGCATTCCGCGAAGAATTTCTCGAAGGCAATTACTACCGCTTCAGCCTCGGCAGCAAATACCCCATCGTAGAACTAAAATATTCCCTCGGGCTGAAAGGCGTGTTCAAAAGCGGCTACAGCTACCAAAAAGCGGCGCTCACCGTTTCCGACTACGTAAAAACGCCGCCCTTCGGCCAGGTCTATTACAACTTCTTCGCGGGCAAAATATTCAGCAACGGCGCTTTGCCTTACACCCTGCTGGAAATACACCCCGGCAACGAGATCTACTACTACAACAAATACGCGTTCAACATGATGAACCGCTACGAGTTCATCAGCGACCAGTACGCCGGCTTCAATATCGAACATACCATCGGCAGCGGCATCTTCAATTACATCCCGCTGGTGCGGAAGCTGAAGTTCCGGCAGTTCTGGACGGCCAAAGGCGTGATCGGCAGGCTCAGCGACGACAACAAGGCGCTGAACCTCAACGCGGGCTATCCCTTCAAAACGCTGCAGGGCAACCCGTACATCGAGCTGGGCACGGGCGTGGAAAACATCTTCAAGTTCCTCCGCGTGGATTTTGTATGGAGGGTGGCGCCCAAACCCCTGCCCAACGAACCGCGCGAAAAAAGGTTCGGGATATTCGGCAGCTTCAGGCTGCAATTCTAAACAATGGATAAAAGGCCGCTCAACGGCGCTGCTCAAGCATTTGCTGCTGAAAGTCCAGCTGCATCTGCATCATCTGCTGCACGGCTTTGTTGCTCGACTGCAACAGCTCGTCCAGCTTCCAGAAAATTTCTTTGTAATATTTCAGCAATTCATACAATAACAGCTTGTCTTTCCTGAAATACTCCACCAGCGCCGTCAGGTCTTCTAACGGCGGCAGCTGGCCGCGGGAACGCGGTACGTCCCACTCGCCGAATATTTCGGAATAATGTACCCCCAGTATCTCCGCTATCTCCATCCACCTGCCCAGCGTGATCCGTTTCACATCGCCGCGCTCAATATTGCCGTAAGCCGTAGTACCGATATTTAACCGTTGTGCCACATACTCCTGCGTATAATTCCTGGACTCCCTCAACCTGCGTATCCTCGGGCCAACATTCCGTTCCTTCATGTATCGTGTATCATTTGATGCGGCTAACAACCCTCCATGAGAATAAAATTAGCAGATTGAGAATCTGCCTCCAAAACTTTGGGGCTGCAGCTGAGATATTCTCAAGCGGGGCAATAGGTAATCTTTCAAATCATGAGATCGTTATTCAAAAATGTATTCTTCCTAACCCTAAAATGCGGCCTCCCAAGCCACATTCCAAATCGTAAAAAATTTCTTCCCAACACCAAACCCTATCCCACGCAAAAAAAAATGCGGCCCATTACAAGCCGCATCCATATCGTTCTGCAAACAATATATTATTTCAAAAACCGCCTCCCTATCCACCAGAACACCAGCGCCCCCGCACCCGCGCCCACACCGTCCGCCAGCAGATCGTACAGGTCAAAGCTCCGGTTCACGACCATATATTTCTGGATGAACTCGATCGCCAGCCCGTACAACGTAGCCGCCAGCACGAGCAGGAACAGCGCCCGTTTGCTCACAATGCCTTTCTGCCGGTAATACCCGTAAGCGAGCAGCACCACCGTGCTGCCGAACAGCACGAAATGCACCACTTTGTCGATATGCAGCATGTCGAAAATGGACGCTTTCGGGATCGCCGACCCGGGAAGCGTGCATAAAAAAAGAATGAGAATGATCCATCCCAACGCGGGCAAATAATACCGGACCATTCTCATGCTTAATTTGTTGTTCGTATTGGGTTCATTCATGATTTATTCTCCTACTAACGCCTTGTAGTCGTCTGCGCTCAGCAGCCCGTCCACATCAGCGGGGTTTTTCACCTGGATCTTCACCATCCAGCCTTCGCCGTAAGGATCGGTGTTCACCAGCTCAGGACTGTTTTCCAGCGCGGGATTCACTTCCTGCACGGTGGCCGCAACGGGAAGGAACAGGTCGGACACGGTTTTTACCGCTTCCACCGTACCGAAGATCTCCTCGGCGTTCAGCGATTTGCCCACCGTGGTGATGTCCACGAACACGATGTCGCCCAGCTCGCGCTGCGCAAATTCAGTAATGCCCACGGTTGCGGTGGTTCCTTCTAACAATACCCATTCGTGGTCTTTTGTGTAACGCAGTTGCGACGGAAAGTTCATGTCAAGTTTGATTTTGAGCGGTAAAAATAAAGATT
>JBQCFV010000127.1:0-7921 GCA_051958695.1 Chitinophaga sp.
AAAGGCCGACTGCGGTGCCCACCCACAATGTTTTTTTGGAATCGGCAAAAAGAGAAAGGATTAGGTTTTCGGAAAGGCCCGCAGTATCGCCCTGCCGGGACTGGTATATCCTGAAACGCTGCCCGTCGTACCGGTTAAGGCCGTAGCGCGTGCCATACCACATAAAGCCCCGCGCATCCTGCGCGATGGCAAGCACGGAATTGTGAGACAGGCCGTTCTCCACCGTCAGGTGGTTAAACGCGACCTGCTGCCCGTTGGTTGACAAAAAGGCCAGTAAAAATACAAGGCATGCGCATCCCCGCCCCGTGGAATTCAGACCTTAAATATAAGCACTTGGAGATATAATTTACCGGGAAAGGGGTGAAAATTTCATGGCGACTGCCGGATCATTGTATTGAGAACCAGTTGATTGAAAGGGTGTTTATAATATTCACCCCAATCATTTACGATTCTCTCCCCATCTTCTCTTTTCCATATAACATATTTGCGGTTCCACGTCAGATGCCGCTTTCCTGTTTTCCTTTCATATACAAAAACGGCGACCTTTCAACCATTTTTATTATAATTATACCTGATCCACAAACAACATTATGAAAACATTCATTTGTCTCATTACAAGCATTAGCCTCCTGTCTTGCACGGCAAAGAAGGGAGAAGAGGACTTTATCAAAGAGAACAAGTCCGCCGCCAAAACGCAGCTGACCGCCATGCTGAACGAAACCAAAACCGGCGACCCGCTGAGGTTTCCCCGTACCATTAAAGGAGGCAAGCTGGTCACCACCAGCATGTACGACTGGACGCCAGGTTTTTTCCCCGGCAGCCTCTGGTACGCCTGGGAACAGACGCAGGATACCCTGTTGCGCAACCAGGCCGCCGCATGGACCGAAAAGCTCGAGCCGCTGAAAGATTTCACCAAACACCACGACCTCGGCTTTATGGTGTATTGCAGCTATGGCAACGGCTACCGCCTTACCGGCGACAAAGCCTACCGCGACATTCTCGTGCAGGCCGCCCGTTCCCTCAGCACCCGCTTCAACGATACCACCGGCTCTATCAAATCCTGGAACTCGTTCAAATCATGGCATGCTGATACCACCACGTATTATTTCCCCGTGATCATTGACAATATGATGAACCTGGAGCTGCTTTTCTTCGCATCCCGTGAAACCGGCGATACCAGCTTCCGCCATATCGCCGTAACGCATGCGGAAACCACCATGAAAAACCAGATCAGGCCCGATTACAGCTCCTATCACGTCGTATGCTACGATACCCTCACCGGCGATGTACAAGCCCGCGAGACCGCGCAGGGCTATGCCGACAATTCCACCTGGGCCCGCGGGCAGGCATGGGGCATTTACGGCTTCACCATGGTGTACCGCGAAACAAAAGACCCGCGTTTCCTGAAAACAGCGATGGGCATGGCCGACTTTTACCTCGATCATAAAAACCTGCCCGAAGACAAAGTGCCGTACTGGGATTTTAATGCGCAGGAAGAAGGATACACGCCCGGCGAACGTTCCAACGCCAACAACGTGACCACCAAATACCGCGATGCGTCCGCCGCCGCCATCACCGCGTCCGCCCTGTTCGAGCTGAGCGATTTCGCTGGCGACAAAAGCGCGAAATACCGCGACGCCGCCATCAAAATGCTCCATACGCTCGGTAGCAGCGAATACCGCGCAGCCGCAGGCGCTAATGGCAACTTCGTGCTGATGCACTGCGTGGGCAGTATCCCTCCCAATTCAGAAATAGACGTGCCGCTGGTGTACGCCGACTATTATTTTATAGAGGCATTGCAGCGGTATAAAAATTCATTGAAATAGGTTATTATTGACAGAGGAGGGGCGTTCCGGGAGGGGCGTCCCTTTTTTTGTTTTCGTCAAAGTGTATACATTTGAAAATATCAAACCCTGATCTATGAAAATTTGCAATCTATTGTTGCTGGCCCTCTTTGCTTTTCCCTGCGAAGGTTTCGGACAAAATCTCCCGGAGGTGACCACCAATGGCAACACTACCAATCAGCTGATCATTATCGATCCTCAGGGGGATGCGTTCAGATCGTTTAGCGTAAAGCGCCTTAACGGAACGGTCACAACGGCAGCCGGGCTGGCTAACAACAAAGTTTGTGGCAATCTCACGTGGCATCCAAACCTTACCAACGCGTCCATTACATATGCACTGAACGTAGGCGCCAACCTGCTAACCTATTACAACAACGGCACCACCGAAACCATCTGGCGATCAGGTAATATGGGCCCGGGTTCTGGGCTGAACGCAGATATGCTGGACGGTCTAAATTCTTCATCCCTCTCCCGCTATGGTGCGCTGAATGCCGGCGATCCGACAACATATGCTTATCCTGGTGCCGGAATATACCTGAACACCAGTTATCAGCCTGTAAACGGCATACCCGGCAATAATTACGGGGCCTATTTTTATATGGGCGCATTAACACCGGACGGCAATTATAACGGATTGATCGCTATGGGCAGCAATAATGGAAACCTGTATACCAGGAGACGAGTGGCAGGCGCTTGGGAAACATCCTGGCGCACCATCTGGGATTCCAATAACTTCAATCCTTCCGCTTATCTTCCCCTGTCCGGCGGCAATATCACCGGCGATATCAACATCGGCACTACCGCCGCGCAAAAACAACTCAACGTAAACGGCAACGTCAAGGCGCGCAAAGTGAAGGTTACGCTTACAGACTGGCCGGATTATGTGTTTGCCCGCGATTACGCACTGATGTCCCTGCAGCAGCTGGACGCTTTTATTGCGGCCAACAGCCATTTGCCCGGCGTACCGTCAGCCGAAACGGTGAAGCGGGAAGGCCTGGAATTAGGAGAGAATCAGGCCGTGTTGTTAAGAAAGATTGAAGAGCTGACCTTATACATTCTCCAGCAAAACAAAAAGCAGGAAGCAATGGAGAAGAAAATGAGGGAAATGGAGGAAAAGTTGAATGCGCTATAATATTATAACCGGCAAGACTTACCTCAATTTTGACCGTTCGCCGGCTGAATGCCCTCAAATATTTTGTTGTTGACCCATTCGTCCATGAGCGCCTTGCTGATCTTTTCATATGTACTGCTTTTGAAGTTGCTGAAGACGAATATTTCGCCTTTCCATATTACTTTGTTGTCTGCCGGGTCGGCCAGTATGGCCATAAAGGTACCGCGTGGGGAACCACGTTTGCGGGGAGCAGGTCGCGGGGCCGTCGATTGCCGGGATGTGTAAGGACCGGCCAGACCGCTCATCTGGCTCAACAGGTTACGTAACCTCGGGTCTATCACCGGCACAACGAGCTTCACCGTGTCCGCGTCAGGCCGATCGTAGACAGCCAGCACCGCGTCCACATGGTGTTGCTGGACGGCGGCCCTGATCTTTTGATCGATGTTTTGCCGCTGATTGCCCATGGGTTCCAGGATGCTGCCCATTTCCCGCTGGTTGAAACTGCCCGCCAGCGGAATGTAGAGGTTTTTCGTGAAAAGCCGCGTCTCAATAGACCCGACGCTGATGACGAGCACGCTTTTATAGGATTTTGAAATGCCGGCAGAGGTATAAGTAAGCACACCGTCATTGGTAAGTTTGGCCGGAACGACAGAATCTTTCTTTTCCTGGGCATGGCTAAAAATGCTGGCAGAAAGGAAGGACAATGACAGGAGAAACGTGCGGTACATGGATAAACAGTTAATGATGTGCAAAATATGCAAACGGGTAGGTTATTCAAAGATGACGAACACCTATGTGATCGACGAAAAGACATCGTCTCTCGGGCAGGATATATAGCAGTTATGCTTCGCCGCCTCTCAGCCCGATCAGCTTTTCGTAAATATAACGGGTAACTTCGCCCGGCTTGCCGTCACCGATCGTTTGCCCGTCAATTTCCAATACGGGCAGCACTACCTTTGTGGTGCTGCTGATGAAGGCTTCACGCACATCCCGAAGATCTTCCAACAGCACCGTTCCCTCTTTTGCGCGCAGGTTTTCCAGGCCCAGTATCTTCTTCCGGGTGATGCCTTTTAATATCTTTTCGCCTGGTGTAACGATCTCTCCGTTTTTGGTAACGATAAAAAAATTGGCGCGCGGGCATTCGCGGACCGCGCCGTGCTCGTGGTACAACACATCGTCCGCCTGCTTTTCGCTGATGAACGGCTGCAGGTAGATGGATTGCAGGTAGTCGATCGTTTTCACCTGGGGCAGCTGGCGCTGGTGGTCGTAGGTAACGAGACGGACGCCTTTTTCGAATGCGGCGCCATTGAAGGTGTAAGCGCTTTGCGTGATGAGCAGGTTGGGTTTTGCCGGCGTATATCCGTTTTCGGAATACCCGCCGGTGAGCGTCAGGCGGATGCCGGAATGCGGCAGACCGTTCTTTTCGATCAGCCCGGTGATCAATTGTATGAGCGTTTCGCGGGAAGGCTCCACGGGAAGGTTCATTACGCCCGCCGAATGATAGAAGCGGTCAAGGTGATCGTTGAGAAAAACGGGTTGAGAATCCCGTGTCCTGAAAAAATCGAATATGCCATAACCGCGTTGGATGGATAGATCGTTGATGGCGATCTTTGCGTCCTGCTGCGGTATGAATTGCCCGTTGATAACGGCGTATAGCTGGCTCATGGTATGCTCTTGTGTGCTTTAAGAATGGATAAGACCTTGTCCAGCGGCAGGGCTTCGATGGTATGGCCTTGGTTGCCGGTCATGGTTTCCGCTGCAAAAAGCGAATTGATGATCGCTTCTTCGGCGGCTTCGTTTACCGCCATAAAAAGCGGCGAAATAACATCGTTGCGAAGTTCAGGAATATTCATTACCGCGCTGTCGCTGTCGTAGGGGATGCGGTAAGCGGTGGAGAAAGCGATCACATAGTCGCCGCTGCCGTTGGAAGCGATGCCGCCGGTTTTAGCGAGGCCCAGCATGGCGCGTTTGGCGAGCCGCATCAGGTTCCGGTGCCCGAGCGGGGCGTCCGTGGCGACCACTATCATGCATGAACCGTCCGCGTTGTTGAGCAGCCGGTCGCTGAAATCGAACCGGCCCAGCGCCTTGCCTACGGGCGCGCCGTTGATTTGCAGCGTTCCTCCGAAATTTGTCTGCACCAATACGCCCACCGTATACCCGCCGAGGCTGGCAGGTAATTTCCTTGATGAAGTGCCGATGCCGCCTTTGAAGCCGAAACAAACGGTGCCCGTTCCTGCGCCGACGTTGCCTTCCCGCACTTTTCCCGTATCCGCCATCCGGACGGCCTGCAGCACGTCTTCTTCCGTTACGTGCCTGCCGCGGATGTCGTTGAGATAACCGTCGTTGGTTTCGCCAACGAGCGCGTTCACCGAACGTACGTTCTCATTGCCCTTTTCCTGTAAAGTGTAGCCGATCAGCGCGTTCATGGCGGCGGGTACGCTGAGGGTGTTGGTGAGCACGATGGGCGTTTCAAGATTGCCCAGCTCGTTAACCTGCGTGCTGCCGGTGAGTTTGCCAAAGCCGTTGCCGGTATACACCGCCGCCGGCACTTTTTTACGGAAAATGCTGCCGCCATGCGGTAAAATGGCAGTTACGCCGGTGCGGACGGAGTCACCTTTCACCAGTGTGGTATGGCCCACTTTCACGCCCGCCACATCGGTGACACTGTTCAGCCTGCCGGGCTGCATCACCCCGCAAACGACGCCGTAATCCCGTGACCGCTGCTTTTCCTGCGCACACAATGCGGCGGGCAGAAAAAGGAGGAGAAGAATGACCGGTTTCAACATACCACAATGATACATAATTTCGTGGTGTTGCGCAGGACCGGCACTCGCTTGTTGTTTTGGATATAGTAAATTTACCCCATGATCTACATCACCCAACTCATTTACCTTCATCCCGGCATGGAAACCACGTTCAAAAAGTTTGAATCGGCGGCGCTCCCGCTGGTGGATAAATACAATGGCAAACTGCTGCTGCGCGTACGCCCCGGCGAAGGGGCGCTTGTCGCGGGAGAAATGGAACTGCCGTACGAGATCCACCTGGTGAGCTTCAACGACGAGGCGGATTTTGAGCGTTTTAAAGCCGATCCCTCACGGGAAGGGATGCTGCACCTGAAAAACAAAAGTGTCCGCAAAATGGTGCTGGTAAAGGGTATGGCGTTGTAAAGAGGGAAAGGGTTTCCTTTTGTCGTATAACGCCTGTTTTATGTCGTATTCGCACACCAACCGGATCATATGACCGTCGTATGTTTGCATTATCAGATCAAACATTATTCTTTAAAACAAAAAACGCAAAAATATGAACGCCTCCAACAAGACCAAAGTCACTATCGAAGCCACGATCAACGCCCCGGTTGAAAAAGTATGGGAATACTGGAACGAGCCTTCTCATATTACCCAATGGGCTTTTGCTTCAGACGACTGGCATGCGCCGCGCGCCGAAAACGACCTTCGTGTAGGCGGGAAATTCCTGACGAGAATGGAAGCGAAAGACGGCAGCTTCGGTTTCGATTTCGGCGGTGAATATACCGACGTCGAAAAAAACAAACTGATTGGTTATATCATGGGCGATGGCCGTGAGGTAAGAACTGAATTTGCGCCCGCCGGCAATGGAACAAAGATCATATCTGTTTTGATGCCGAAGACCAGAACCCTGTAGAAATGCAAAAGGCAGGCTGGCAGATGATCCTGAACAATTTTAAGAAACACGTGGAGAACTGATCTGCAAACGATTTCAGGGAAAAAATTTCGCCGTGGGTAGCTACGCGCGAAATTTTTTGCTTTAAAAAAATACGTACATTCCGTTTGTAACAAATGGAATTGGCAATGAAAACACCACTGGAAAAGGAAAGGCAGATAATCCTCAATACGTTTGACGGCCTTTCGAAGGACTACTGGAAAACTTTAGCGGAAATTGCCGAGGTCTCATCCGTAAAACTGGAAGATGTGATCAGTATCGTTTTTGCATCCGGCGATTTCGTGGAAAATCCGTACAGGCAAAAATACGGGCAGCCGATCTTTACTTCAAGAAAAGTGTACCGGAAGATCACGCCATTTATTCTCAAATTGATGACGGCATATTAAAGACGGCAGCTTATGATTGTTTTTAACCCACCCATTGATTGTTGTATCCTGGGAGCCATTGCAGTGCAGCTGTTACAGGCGATCGATGCCAGCCGGCGGCGGCTAAGCCAAAGGCCCGATTATGCATCGGGCCGGTTTTATGTCAGGTTCTTGTCGTCTGTTTGCATCGCCGCTATCGTCGGCTACATCTATTTCGAAAACGCGGATGCCTACGACCGTATCGTTTATTTCCATACGGGCGCTTCCGCGCCGCTGCTGATCAGGTCGCTGTCGGCGTCCATGCCGTTGGTCGTGAAGCCAAAGGAATGATGATGTTATTTCTTTTTCTTCAGCTTCTTCGCGGCATTTTCCGCATTTTCCTGTACCCTGAACTTTACCATTCCGGCGATCAGGTCGTAGGGACCAGGCATGCTCTTGGGCAGCTGGACCGTGCTTTTGGACATCTCGTAAGGTGAAAGCTCTTTTTTGAACTTTTCAAAAACGGTGAAGGGCGGAGGGAAAGACAGGCTGTAATGGGCCTTGTAAGCGGAGAAATAGATCACGAAACCATTTTGTTTGTAAGCGGGGATCTGGTAGCTGATCACTTCCTCGGCATCCGGGGCGGCTTTCCGGATGGTTGCCCGTATCTTTTGCAGCACCTGCTGTTCTTCTTCCGGGAATATGCCGATATACTGGTCTACGGTCTCGAATTTTACTTTTTCTGTAGCCATGGATGAATAATTTATTTGTCCAAAATTACCAAAGCCAGGCCGCGTTTTACCATGCGGATCATGACAAAATAGGGGGTGGATTGCGACAGGGGCACATAATTTGTACCCAAAGGCTAAAAAAGTCGTTATGGAAAAAAGGATCCTGGGGATCGTGTTCTCCATCATGGGCGC
>JBQCFV010000128.1:0-3625 GCA_051958695.1 Chitinophaga sp.
GGGCGGGTATCTTCCGTAAGCTCGATCTTTGTGGGCAGCAGCAACGAGCTGGGCAGCTTTGAAAGCGGCGTGGCGGCGAGGATCATCTGGCCGGTGGGCTCCGTGGTGTTCGGCGGCTGCATGACGTTGGGGGTGGTGATCACCACCTATATCATTTCACCGGCAATGCGGAAACTGGATTTGAAAGCGTGACCGTTAAATCTACAGCCCCAGCCTGAAACATGGCCGATTAGGGGATACAGTGGGCAACGGCACGGATAGTCCGGCGATACCGCATGGATAAAGCATAGGTAAGGCAAGGATAAAGCGTAAATAAAGCGTTAAACCTGCATACGAGACATACGCACGCTACCCGGCCACCGTTTTTAACCGCTCCAGCACAAAATGCACCGCCGGGCAAATAGTCGAGTTGAGCAGCGTCGTATTCGGCCGTTTGAAAAACTCCCCGCTGTCGGTATACGGGTAATTGCGGCAGTCGCCGGGGCGCACGTCGTAAATGGAGCAATAGTTGTCGCTGCCGAGGAACGGGCAGGGGCTGCGTTTTACCACGTAATCGCCGTCTTCGTCCAGCCGCAGGTAGGTGTCTATGAAGACGGATTCGCGCAGGCCCAGGTGTTTGGACACTTTTTTGATGTCAGGCGTTTTGAACCGGGGGCTGATGGTTTTGCAGCAGCCCGCGCATTGCAGGCAGTCGATCTTCTCAAACGCTTCCTCATGGAGCGCCGGCAGGAGCTTTTCCGCTCCCTTCCCTTTTTTGGTCTGCATTTTTTGTAGGAACTGTTTGTAGGACTTCTGCTGTTCCTTCGCCTTTTTCTCCCAGTCGGAGCCCGATTCGCTCATACCGCCGATTTTTCCGCAAAGCTAACAAATCCTCCGGGATGAAAATCCCGTGACAATCATCCCCTTCCCGGCGACCCGAATATCAGTCTACTTTCCCTATCCCGCGGCGGGTTTGGCTGTTGCTGAAAAACATCATAGCTTTGCGCATTCTTTTACAAATACCTGCTTACATCATGAATCTTTTGAATACTTTCAAGAATGAATTCATTGGCCGCCACATCGGGCCCAATGAAGCAGAGACCAGCGCCATGCTCGGTAAGATCGGCATCGGGTCGCTGGAGGAACTGATCGACAAAACGGTGCCTTCGGCCATCCGCATGAAAAAGGACCTCGACCTCCCCGAAGCTGTAAGCGAATTTACCTACCTGAGCCAGCTCAAGGAAATTTCCCTGAAAAACAAAGTATTCAAATCCCACATCGGCCAGGGTTATTACGACACCATCACCCCCAGCGTCATTCTCCGCAACATTTTCGAGAACCCGGGATGGTACACCCAGTACACCCCGTACCAGGCCGAGATTTCCCAGGGCCGCCTCGAAAGCCTGCTCAACTTCCAGACCATGGTGAGCGATCTCACCGATCTGCCCATCGCCAACGCTTCCCTGCTGGACGAAGCCACCGCCGCGGCAGAGGCCATGACCATGTTCTTCAACGCACTCAATAAAGACCACGATCATATCACCCGCGGCAGGTTTTTCGTAGACGAAAACGTGTTCCCGCAAACCAAAGACGTGATACTGACCCGCGCCAACCCGCTGCAGATCGAAGTAGTGTTCGGCGATTTCGCAAAAGCGGATATCAACACGGATTATTTCGGCGCGCTGGTGCAATACCCGGCCGCAGACGGCACCGTGGCGGATCACCGTGAATTTATCAATAAAGTGCACGCCGCAGGCGCTTACGTGGCCATGGCCACCGACCTGCTGGCGCTCACCCTGCTCACCCCTCCGGGCGAACTGGGAGCGGATGCCGCTTTGGGCAGCGCCCAGCGTTTTGGCGTGCCCCTCGGCTTCGGCGGCCCGCACGCGGCTTTCTTCTCCTGCAAGGACGAGTTCAAACGCGCCATCCCCGGCCGCATCATCGGCGTGAGCATCGACTCGCAAAACAGGCGCGCGCTGCGCATGGCGCTGCAAACCCGCGAGCAGCACATCAAACGTGAAAAAGCCACCTCCAATATCTGCACCGCGCAGGCATTGCTGGCCAATATGGCCGCCATGTACGCCGTGTACCACGGTCCGCAGGGCCTGAAGAACATCGCGCTCAAAACCGCGCTGCTCACCGGCGTACTGTCCGCCAAACTGAAAGCCGCCGGCGTTAAGGTCGCCAATGGCAGCCAGTTCGACACCCTTACCATCGACGTTGCGGACGCCGCGGCGCTCCATGCCAAAGCCAATGCGGCCGGCATCAACTTCCGCAATATCAGCAACTCGTCGCTCGGCATCTCGCTCGACGAAACCACCCAAACGGACGATGTGAACGCGATCCTCGGCATCTTTAACGCCGGCAGCATCACCGACGCCGACGTGGAAAAAGCGCAAAGCGGCATTCCCGCATCGCTGGAACGCAAGTCCGCTTACCTGCTGCACCCGGTGTTCAACAGCCATCATAGCGAAACCGAGATGATGCGTTACATCAAGATGCTGGAAAACAAAGACCTTTCCCTCAATACTTCCATGATCTCCCTCGGCAGCTGCACCATGAAGCTGAACGCGGCCACCGAAATGATCCCGCTGAGCTGGAGCCACTGGAGCAAAATTCATCCTTTCGCGCCCAAAGCGCAGGTAGCAGGTTATGAGCAGATCGTGAAAGAGCTGGGCGAATACCTTTGCAAGATCACCGCGTTCGACGCGTGCAGCCTGCAGCCGAACTCCGGCGCGCAAGGCGAATACGCCGGCCTGCTCACCATCAGGGCATACCACGAAAGCCGCGGCGACCATCACCGCAATGTGATCCTCATCCCCATTTCCGCACACGGCACCAACCCTGCCAGCGCGGTAATGGCCGGTTACAAGGTCGTGATCGTAAAAGCCCTGGCAAACGGCTACATCGACGTGGCCGATCTGAAAGCAAAAGCCGAGCAGCATAAAGACAACCTCGCCGGCGTAATGATCACCTATCCTTCTACCTACGGCGTATACGAAGAAGGCGTGAAAGACGCCTGCGATATCATACACGCCAACGGCGGCCAGGTGTACATGGACGGCGCGAACATGAACGCGCAGGTGGGCCTTACCGCTCCCGGCCTCATCGGCGCGGACGTTTGTCACCTGAACCTGCACAAGACCTTCGCCATCCCGCATGGCGGCGGCGGCCCCGGCATGGGCCCCATCTGCGTGGCCAAACACCTCGCGCCTTTCCTGCCCGGCCATGTGGACCAGCAGGCTTCCGGCAACGGCAGCAAACAGGCGCACGCAGTATCCGCAGCGCCTTACGGCAGCGCGAGCATCCTGCTGATCTCTTATGCTTACATCCGCATGCTCGGTAAAATTGGCGTACGCAACTCCACCGAATTTGCCATCCTCAACGCCAACTACATGAAGGCGCGGCTGGAGAACGCTTACGATATCCTGTACACCGGCGTGAGCGGCACCTGCGCGCATGAGTTCATCGTAGACCTGCGCCCCTTTAAAGGCACCGCCGGCATCGAAGCCGAAGACGTGGCCAAACGCCTGATGGACTACGGTTTCCACGCACCTACCATGAGCTTCCCCGTACCGGGCACCATCATGATAGAACCGACGGAAAGCGAGGACAAAGCGGAGCTTGACCGCTTCTGCGACGCGCT
>JBQCFV010000129.1:0-2298 GCA_051958695.1 Chitinophaga sp.
AGCCATTCGGATTCCTGCATTTGTTCGGATGCGGGCGTTACCACTTCGGGCAGCTTCATCAGCACGTTGAGCATGTCTTCCTGCGGAAGGGAAAGCTCGGTGGCCATGGAGGAGATCGCCGTGTGATAATAACGCGCCAGCTCCGTGTTGATCACCACGGGGCGGGTGGCGCCGTTCTGCTTGATATTGATGGTAGCGTCGAGCGTACCGCGCTGCAGCTCCTGCTGGAGGAGGTTGCGGATATCAAATTCGTAGGGTTTCAAGAGGGGGGACATTTTGAGGTTTACTTCAAACTGCTTCCCGTTCAGCGACTTGATCTCCGCCACAACGGTTGTTTCTCCCCGGGTTACCTCCGCACGGCCAAAGCCGGTCATGGATTTGAGCATATTTTCTGTTTAATGTGACAAATCTAGTTAAATGAAGCCATATTTCTGATTGGCAGTCAGCGAAATTGAAGCAGAAGCGGTTTAACGGAAAAGGGCCTTGTAGATCTCCTGCTGCGAATGACGTATCATATCGCCCGGCTGCAAACCTTCTATGCTCAGCTTTTCGATGCGGTAACGGATGAGCCTCAACGTGGGAAAACCTACGGCCGCCGTCATTTTGCGCACCTGCCGGTTTTTTCCTTCGCGGAGTATGAGCCTGATCCAGGGGGCGGGAATATGTTTGCGGAAACGGATGGGCGGGTTCCGCTCAGGCACGTCGGGATCGTTTGCGAATATTTCCGCGTCGGCGCCGCGGGTGCGGTAGGGTTTGCCGTCGACGCTGATGGTGACCCCTTCCTGCAGCTGCCGGATGGCCTGGTTGGTAACCGCCCCGTCCACCTGTACCCAATACTCCCTTTCATGCGCATGTTGCGGAAGCAGCAGGCGCTGGTTGAGCGACTTGTCGTTAGTGAGGATGAGCAGCCCTTCGCTGTCGTAATCGAGCCGGCCTACGGGGTACACATCGCGGGGCACGTCAAAGAAGTCGGACAGTACGGCTTTGTCGCCTTCCTTTCCGAAGCGGGTCAACACTTCGTACGGTTTGTACACGGAAAAATAGCGCAGGCTCAAAATGCTTACTTTGGTTAAGGGGCTGTAAATTAGTAATTTTGCCGCATCCTTAGAGGTTTTATGGCATATGATATGTTAAGCGATCAAACAGAATGCCGGTTCTGCAACAAGTATCCGGGCGAGATCTTCTCCGCCGCCACGCCTGAACATGTGGCGGAAATAGCCCGGGCCAAAACGTGCAAGTTATACAGGAAAGGCCAGGAAATTTTCCACGAAGGCGCGCATCCCTATGGCATCTATTGCATCAATACCGGGAAGGTGAAACTTTCCCATAGCGGCGACGAAGGGAAAGACCAGATCATCCGCCTCGTAAAGCCCGGCGACCTGATCGGTTACAAAGCGCTGATCGACAACGAACCTTATACCGCTACCGCTACCGTGCTGGAAGACAGCGCGGTGTGTTTTATCCCCCGCGATATTTTCCTCCAGGTACTGCAAACGGACAACGCCCTTTCGCTGAAGATGATGCAGATACTTACCAGCGAACTGAGAAGGGCGGAAACAAAGATCACCCACCTTGCGCAAAAGCCGGTAAGGGAACGGCTGGCCGAAACCCTGCTTACGCTGAAGAACACTTACGGCCTGGAAGCGGATGAACAGACCATCAACGTAACCCTTTCCAGGGAAGAGATCGCCAACCTCGTAGGCACCGCTACCGAATCGGCGATACGCCTGCTTTCGGAATTTAAAAAAGAGAAAGTGATAGACCTCAGCGGTAAAAAGATCAGGATACTCCGCCTGCAGCAACTGATCAAAATGGCCAACCTGCAGGATTGACCCTTTAAGGCGCCGCCGTTAAAAATTTTTGCCTTTAAAAACGCGTTTAAGGGTATCCCGGATCAAAAAACGGGGAAAAGGCAAAAGGGCGTTTTTATGCTTCAACCCGTTAAAACAGGCCGCGCATTTTTACGACGATGAGAAAAAGAAAAAAAATGAATGCTTTGAAACGCTTTGCTGCCGCGGGTTACAAGGGCAATAAAAAAAGTCTGACCGTGATTACAATCAGACTTTCTTGTTATGTGAATGGGTTAGTAAGTACAGGGAAATAAAATTCCCTACACAATATTAAAAAGAATTTCATCACAAAAGAAAAATTTTACAAGAAATTTTATTCACAAGCAGAAAAAAAGTGTGGATAACGCCCCCTAACTTTGTTGCCTGATTTAAAGATGAACTATGAAGTTTGAAACACCGATTGCGGTAAAAGAAATAGCTGCGTTCATTGACGCAGAACTGGTGGGTG
>JBQCFV010000130.1:0-5102 GCA_051958695.1 Chitinophaga sp.
CTGAAAGGCGAAGAACAGTACGAAACGTTAAGACAAACCTATCTCAACAACATCGAGGCAAAATACAAGAACTACAACAATGATGTGGACCGCGAAGTAGCGGCCGCGTTGTTAGATCTTTATTTCAAAGAGGTACCCTCAAACAAGATCGGCGGAGAAGCCTGGCAGATATGGATGGAGACGAACAAAGACGGGAAAAAGGCCGCAGCGAAAATGTACAGCCGCTCCGCCTTCGTTTCTTACGACAAGCTGGCCGCATTCCTCAACCGCCCCTTCAAAACCGTGTCCGCCGACGTGTGGAAAGATCCCGCCACCCGCCTGATGATCGGCCTGCGCAACGGTTATATCGATTTTGTTATCAAACCTTACGACGAGCTGCAGCCGGACATCACGCGCCTGCAACGCCGTTATATGGGCGCGCAGATGGAAGTGATGAAAGACAAACGTTTTTACCCGGATGCCAACAGCACGCTGCGCATCACCTATGGTAAAGTGAACGGCTATACGCCGCGAGACGCCGTGCAATACGACTTCATCACCACGCTGGACGGTGTGATGGAAAAATACAAACCCGGCGATTACGAATTTGACGTGCCCGAAAAGCTGCGCGAGCTGTACGCCAAAAAAGATTACGGCCA
Organism: Chitinophaga sp.; assembly: GCA_051958695.1. Classification (GTDB taxonomy): domain Bacteria; phylum Bacteroidota; class Bacteroidia; order Chitinophagales; family Chitinophagaceae; genus Chitinophaga. The sequence continues at coordinate 639 of JBQCFV010000130.1, forward strand.
GTATGGCGCCAACGGCAAAATGCCCATATGCTTCATCGCCAGCAATCACACCACGGGCGGCAATTCCGGCAGCCCCGCGCTGGACGCTTACGGCAACCTCGTGGGCCTCAACTTCGACCGCACCTGGGAAGGCACCATGAGCGATATCAATTACGATCCCGCCATCTGCCGCAATATCATGACGGATATACGGTATGTATTATTCCTCGTTGACAAGTTCGCCGGCGCGAAAAATCTCATCGAAGAAATGAAGCTGGTACATCCAAAGAAAAAACGAACGAGAGCGCCATTGAGAAAGGCGTCGTAATAAAAAAGCCGTCCCGGAAAATTGAAGGGGCGGCTTTTTTTTATGCGGAAATGATTACTTTTTTAGTTCTTCAAGCGCTTTTCTCCGCCGCAGGAACAGCACCACCGAATAGGTAAACGCAGTGAAAACGGTCACGTAGCAAAACAGCATCAGCATCGAGCTGTTGGCGATCTTTACGGCTACTTCCCACCAGGGTTTGCCGGTTTTTTCGACCAGGCGGAACATCAGCACATTGTACAACACCAGCACCAGCATTACCAGCCCGGAATACAACAGGTATTGCCGCGCATTGAATACATTGCGACGCGCGTTGTCATAAGCCAGCAGGTCCATTACTTCCATCACTTCATGCGGTCGCAAGCCTTTCCGGGCAAGCAGCTCGGGGATGTCGGAGAATTTTTTCCCTTTGCCTGCTTCGATGGCGTAAAGCGCATTTTCGTGCAGTTGTTCCTCTGTCATAGATATATATTTTTTACAACGTCTTTATCTCGTACACGATAGAGCTGCATTTGTCCACATGCCGCCAGGCTTTCCAATAGGAGCGGAGGCCGTTCCAGCCGCCGGCCAGCAGGCCGCTGCCGCCTTTGCGGTTCTTTTCGCTGAGCAGGCTTACATAAAACGCGTCGAATACCATGGGATGTTTCTGCACGATCTTCAGCTCGTGGCGTTGCAGCAGGATGTCCATCGAGCGGGGAGAGAAATGATAAAGATGCCGCGGCACGTCGTACGCGGCCCAATCGGCGCCATAGATGCGCGCGTCGGTGGAAGTATAGTTCGGCACGGCGATCAGCAGCGCGCCGCCGGGTTTCAGCAGCGTGCGTATCTGTTGCAGGTAGCCGTGAAGATCGTGTACGTGCTCGAGCACATGCCACATGGTAATGCACTCGAACTGCGCCGGGGCGAGGGTAAAAAGTTCGTGGATAGGCTGCGTGTCCAGCTGGTAAAGGGTTCTGGCGTTCTCTCTTGCGCCGGCGTCCGGTTCGAGGCCGGTGGTTTCCCAGCCGAGCTTTTGCATATGGTGAAGAAAATCGCCGGTGCCGCTGCCGATATCCAGCAGGCGGCCCTGTTTTACGCCCGAAGCGGTTTTTACCCAGTTCTCCTTCGAGCGCATGGTGATCTTGCGCACGCTATGGTACAAGCGGTTGATGAGCCCTTCGCGGGTTTCGCTATGTGAAATGTATGCTTCAGACTGGTAATACCGCCCGATGTCTTCAGGCGGCGGAACATCCTGCGTGAAACGGCCGCTACAGGCGGCGCATTCCCAGATGTCGAAGGTTTCTTTAGATACGGTATAGTCCTTTGCCGTGAGCGTTCCGGCGATCTTTGCCGAGCCGCAAACCGGGCATTGCTGGTAATGGATTCTACTCATGGTGTTGGATAAAGCTGGCTGCAAGATAATCAAATCCCCCTGTACTCTCCCCATACGCCCCGCAGCGTGTCTGCGATCTCGCCAAGCGTGCAGTAGTGCTCCACCGCTTCCACTACGAGGGGCATCAGGTTTTCAGATGTGCGTGCGCGGGCCGCGATGGCTTCGAGCAAAGCGGCGGCCTTTTTGTTATCCCGGCGGCTGCGGAGGTTTTGCAGCTTTTCGGATTGCAGCTTGCGGATGCTGTCGTCTACCCTGAACACTTCGGTGCCGGGCTCTTCCTCTACCGTAAATTTATTCACGCCCACGATGATCTTTTCGCCGTTTTCGATTTCCTGCTGGTATTGATAAGCGCTGCGTGCGATCTCGTCCTGGATGAAGCCCTGTTCGATAGCGCTTACGGAGCCGCCCATCGCGTCGATCTTTTCTATCAGCTCCCAGGCGCGGGTTTCCACTTCTTTGGTGAGCGATTCCACGTAGTAGGAACCGGCCAGCGGGTCCACGGTATCGGCAATGCCGCTTTCGTAACCGATGATCTGCTGGGTGCGCAGCGCGATGCGTGCGGCCGCTTCCGTCGGTAGGGAAATGGCCTCGTCGAAACCGTTGGTATGCAGGCTTTGCGTGCCGCCGAGCGTAGCGGCGAGCGTTTGTACGGCCACCCGCACGATGTTGTTATGCGGCTGCTGCGCGGTAAGCGTGCTGCCGCCGGTTTGCGTATGAAAACGCAGCATCTGCGCTTTCGTATCGGTTGCGCCGAGCGCTTTGGTGATGTGCGCCCACATATTGCGCGCCGCGCGGAACTTGGCCACTTCTTCAAACAGGTGGTTGTGCGCGTTGAAGAAAAAGCTGAGCCGTTTGGCGAATACATTGATGTCGAGCCCCACGGCGAGCGCGGCTTTCAGATAGGCTTTGCCGTTGGACAGGGTGAAAGCCAGCTCCTGCACTGCGTTTGCGCCCGCTTCGCGGATGTGGTAACCGCTGATGGAAATGGTGTTCCATTTGGGGACCTCGCGGCTGCAGTAATCGAATATATCGGTAATGAGCCGCATGGAAGGCTGCGGGGGATAGATGAAGGTGCCGCGCGCGGCGTATTCCTTGAGGATGTCGTTCTGGATGGTACCGGAGATCTTGTGCAGGTCGGCGCCCTGCTTTTTGGCAAGAGCGATATACAGGGCCAGCAGGATGAACGCGGTGGCGTTGATGGTCATGGACGTGGAGACTTTTTCCAGCTCTATGCCGGCAAAAAGCGTTTCCATGTCTTCGAGCGAATCGATGGCCACGCCTACTTTTCCCACTTCCCCTTCGGCCATCGCATGATCGGAATCGTAGCCGATCTGCGTGGGAAGGTCGAAGGCTACGCTAAGACCGCTCACGCCCTGGCTGAGCAGGTAATGGTAACGTTTGTTGGACGCTTCGGCGGTGCTGAAACCCGCGTATTGCCGCATGGTCCAGAGCTTATCCCGGTACATGGAGGCGTGTATGCCACGCGTAAAGGGAAACTCGCCGGGCTTTTCGTTCATCGGCAGGGGAGTGGCGTACAATGGCCGTATCTCGATCCCCGAGTCCGTCCTGATCTTCTTTTCCATAGTTACAATGTTACTTTAAAAACGATAAATTGCGGTAAATTTTGTTGCCTGGCTATGATAACGTATTTGTTGCTGGCGCTCACGTTGGGATTAGCAGCGCTGAGCATATTCCTGATGAACCGCGCTTCGCGGAAACCGCCGGCGGACCTGGTGTTCACCGCCGTGCTGTCCGCTTTCCTGGCGTTGTTCATTTACCTGTACGGCATGTGGGTGTATTGCAGCATCTACCTGAAATATGTTTTCGGCGTGCTGTTCCTGCTCAGTACCGCATGGTTCTTTTTCCGGCGGCAGCAAACCCTTCGCGGCCGCTCCGTCTGGCCCAAATTCTTTTTTATCGTTTTGCTGGGCATTGCGGTCGTGCTGTATTTTACCGGCACTACGGGCAGGCCCAAAACGGTTGAGCTTGATTTTCCGCTTAAAAAGGGCCGTTATTTTGTTTTGCAGGGCGGGAAGGGACTACCCACGAACCTGTTCCATTTCAGCCTGCGCGGCGCTATCTATGCAATGGACATTGTGAAGCTTAACGACTTCGGCAACCGTGCCAACACGGTGTTTTCGCGCGACCTGGAAGATTACGCCATTTTTGGCGATACGGTTTACAGCCCCTGTTCAGGAAAAGTGGTGCGCGCGTACAGCGACAATCCCGACAATATTCCTCCCAACATGGACCGCGGACCGAAGAATACGAATATGGTGGTGATAGAAGGCGACCATTACACCGTGTTCATGGGTCCTCTGAAAATGGGCAGCGTAATGGTGAAGGAAGGGGATATGGTAAAAACGGGCCAGCCCCTGGGCTGCGTGGGCAATTCCGGTTTCAGCACGGAGCCGCACCTGCACATACAGGTGCATGAACTGGAGGAAGGAAAACGCTGGTACAATAGCACGCCGCTGTATATACGTTTTAACGGCAGGAGCTATTTGCTGACTGAAATGATCAAGAAGAAGAATTTGTAGGCCGCCGCTGGCGCTTCCGCGTTCCGGCATGTTGAGCTTTCACGGCAAAAAGTTCGTATATCCTATTACCGCTGCATCAGCTTCTGCGTTCCGGCATGCTGAGCTTTCACGGCAAAAAGTCCGTACATCCCTTTACCGCTGCATCAGTTTCCGCGCTTCCGCGTTAATGATCTCTATGGCAATGTCTGACGGCGATTCCGGCTGCCGCATGAACAGCTCCAGTATCTGTTTGTTCAGTTCGATGGAAG
>JBQCFV010000131.1:0-2234 GCA_051958695.1 Chitinophaga sp.
TTCCGGAACTCACCCGCGTATGTCGATATGGTGGGCGGCCAGTTTCAAAGCCACGAAACGGGCACTTTTACGGCAACTATTATCAACAAGGAACATCCCGTCACAAAAGGGCTGAAAGAATTTTCCACCTGGGACGAAACTTACGTGCACACCCGCCTCAGCAACGACCGTACGGTGCTGATGGAAAGGGTGGATGGCGTTCACCGCGAGCCCTGGACCTGGGTGAAGGAATACGGCAAAGGCCGCGTGTTTTACACGGCCTATGGTCACGACGAACGCACCTGGAACAATCCTGGTTTCCACGAGCTGGTGCGCAATGGCATTCTCTGGGCCGTGGGCGACAAAACACGCGCGCGCTGGGAGAAATACCGGAAGGAGCTGCCCGCGCTCGCGTACCGCGATGAAAACAATAATATCCCCAATTACGAAAAACGCGATCCCGCCCCGAGATACCAGGAACCGTTATCGCCTGAAGCATCAGCAAAGCTGATACAGGTGCCGCCCGGTTTCGATCTCGAACTGTTCGCTTCCGAGCCGGACATCATCAATCCCATCTCGATGGCCTGGGACGAAAAGGGCAGGTTATGGGTGATCGAAACAGTGGATTACCCGAACTCGGTGCGCGACGATAAAGGCACCGGCGACGACCGCATCAAGATATGCGAAGATACGGACGGCGACGGCCGCGCAGACAAGTTCACCATCTTCGCGGACAACCTCAACATCCCCACCAGCCTGGTATTCTGGAACGATGGCATCATCATATCGCAGGCGCCGCATTTTTTATATCTCAAAGACACGAACGGCGACGGCAAGGCGGACGAACGCACCGTTCTGATCGACGGCTGGGGAACGTTTGACACGCACGCCGGCCCGAGCAACCTGCAATACGGCATGGACAACCACATCTGGGGCGCGGTAGGTTACTCCGGCTTCAAAGGCACGGTAGGCGGTTCTTTCAGGGAATTTGGACAAGGGTTTTACCGTTTCTCACCCGACGCAAAATATTTTGAAGTGATGGCCCGCACCAGCAACAACACCTGGGGGCTGGCGTTCACGCCGCAGAACGATGTGTTCGGCTCCACCGCCAACAATACGCATAGCGTGTTCATGGGCATCCCGCAAAATGCGCTGCAGGGCGTGGAAGGCGCGCGCATCAGCGGCAGCGCGAAGATAGACGGGCATTACGCCATGCATCCCATCACGCAGCATGTGCGGCAGGTGGACGTGTTCGGCGGTTTCACCGCGGCATCGGGACATCATTTTTATACGGCGGACAGTTACCCGGAAGAATACAAACAGGCCGCGTTCGTATGCGAGCCCACCGGTCACCTCGTGCATATCGCGAAGATCGAAAAACATGGCGCCGGCTTCAAAGAAAAGGACGGCTGGAACCTGTTTGCCGGCGCGGACGAGTGGGTAGCGCCCGTGGAAGCGAAAGTAGGGCCTGACGGCGCGGTATGGGTGCTGGACTGGTACAATTTCATCGTGCAGCACAACCCCACGCCAACGCCCGAACGCGGCGGCTACAAGGCGGAAACCGGCAAAGGCAATGCCTACGAAAACCCCTTGCGCGACAAAACGCATGGCCGCATCTGGCGCGTGGTATACCGCGAAGGGAAAAAACCAGAGAAGCTGGAACTGTCGAAAGACAAACCGGACGGCCTGCTCGACGCACTCGAGAACGAGAATCTTTTCTGGCGCCTCACCGCCCAGCGTTTATTGGTAGAGCGCAACGATAAAGCGGTGGTGCCCGCGCTGCAAAAGCTCGCGCAAACCGACGGCCCGGCCGCATTGCACGCTCTCTGGACGATAGACGGGTTGGGCGCCACAGCGGAATCGCGCAAGATCATTCAGAATGCCTTACAACACAAAGACCCGGCTGTACGCAAAGCAGCCATCCAGATATTGGGTAAATACCCTCGCGGTGAACAGGAAATACTCGCGTCAGGCATCCTCAAAGATCCGGATGCCAACACCCGGCTGGCCGCCATCGTGTCTTTAACCGAAGCCCCGCCTTCGGAAGCCATCGGCCGCGAATTGTTCAACATCAGCGTTGAAGATGCCGTAAAACAGGACGAATGGCTGTCAAAAGCCGTGTATGCCGCGGCCAGCCGTCATCGTAAAGGGTTTATCAGCGCCTTTATGGCGGCCCATCCCGATTTCAGCGTCAAATCCCCCGCAGCTGCGGACCGCTCTGCCGTTACGGTAGATGATGCCGGCTGGAAGGAAAT
>JBQCFV010000132.1:0-3477 GCA_051958695.1 Chitinophaga sp.
TGCCGGCGATCGGAGAAACGATAGACGTGTAATTATTCCTATTATCCTATTCAACCTTAGAATTTAAGACAGAACAATGGCTAGAATCATCGCAATCGCCAATCAGAAAGGGGGCGTGGGAAAAACCACCAGCGCCATCAACCTCGCCAGCAGCCTGGCCGTACTGGAGTACAAAACATTGCTGGTAGACGCGGACCCGCAGGCCAACAGCACCACGGGGCTGGGCTTCGACCTCCGCAACATCCAGCAGAGCCTGTACGACTGTATGGTAAACGACGTGCAGGCGCGCGACGTGGTACTGGAATCCGACACGCCGAACCTGAAGGTGCTGCCTTCGCACATCGACCTGGTAGGCGCGGAACTGGAGCTGATCAACCATCCCAATCGTGAAAGGGTGATGAAACAGGTGATAGAACCCATTAAGGACGAATACGACTTCATCATCGTAGACTGCTCCCCCTCCCTCGGCCTCATCACCGTGAACGCCCTCGTGGCCTCCCATTCCGTGATCATCCCCGTGCAATGCGAATTTTTCGCCCTGGAGGGTTTGGGCAAGCTGCTCAATACCATCAAGATCGTTCAAAGCAGGCTGAATACCGATTTAGAGATAGAAGGCATCCTGATGACCATGTACGACGGGCGCCTGCGCCTCAGCAACCAGGTAGTGGACGAGGTGAAACAACACTTTGAAGAAAGCGTATTCAATACCATCATTCACCGCAATACCAAGCTGGGCGAAGCCCCGAGCTTCGGCAAATCCGTGATCATGTACGACGCCATGAGCACCGGCGCGATCAACTACCTGAACCTGGCAAAGGAAATACTGCAAAAGCATAACTTTACCAAGATCAAAACCGAAGATAAAATCCTTGCAATAAACGATGACCAATCCGAGTAAGAAAGAGGCGTTGGGGACAGGCATCCGCTCGCTGTTACAGAACATAGATACAGACCTGAAGCAAACCACCAGCGCTTTGGGCGAACAGGTGATAGCCCAGGCTACCGGCATAGAGCGGATACCGCTGGACCAGATTGAGATCAATCCCAAGCAACCGCGCCGCGATTTCGACGAACAGGCCCTGCAGGAGCTGAGCCAGTCCATCAAGCTGCACGACATCATCCAGCCGATCACCGTTTCGCGCATCGGTAAAAAATACCAGCTCATCGCGGGCGAACGCCGCTTCAGGGCCAGCAAGATGGCCGGCCTGAAAGACATTCCCGCGTACGTTCGCCAGGCGAACGACCAGGAACTGCTGGAGCTCGCGCTGCTGGAAAACCTCCAGCGCGAAAATCTCAACGCTATCGAGATCGGCCTCAGCTACAAACGCCTGATGGAAGAGATCGATCTCACCCAGGAGCAGGTGGCCGAGCGCATGGGCAAGGAACGCAGCACCGTTACCAACTACATCCGCCTGCTGAAGCTCCCGCCGGACATACAGGTGGCAGTTCGCAACAACAAGCTCAGCATGGGTCATGCCCGTACGCTTATCGGCGTGGAAAATGTGGAGAAACAGCTCTTCATTTTCGGCGAGATCATGAAAAACGGGCTTTCCGTACGGCAGACCGAAGAGCTGGTGCGGAAAGTGAACCATATAGAAAAAGGGAACACAAAAAAACCGGCGAAGAACAGCCTGCCGCCGGCTTACCAGAAGATCCAGGACAACCTGAGCTCGCACTTCTCCACCAAAGTTCACCTGGACAGGAGCAGGAACGGCAAGGGCAGCATCAATATCGAGTTTTATTCGGACGAGGAATTGGACGCCATCCTGGAAAAACTATCATTATACAGTGAAAAATAATTCAGGGTACCTGGTATGCTTCCTTTTGTGCCTGTTCCTGTTACCCGCGACCAGCAGCCTTGCGCAGCAGGATACGACGAACCGGCAGCTGAGGGACTCTCTCCTGCGCCGTAATGCCGTAGCGGAAAGGGATACCACGCAGGCCGCGTCCCGCGCACTCTCCCCGGCCGATACCCTGCTGGCGGATTACAAATCACTGCATAGTCCCCGTAAAGCCGCTTTTTATTCCGCCGTACTGCCCGGCCTCGGCCAGATATACAACCGCCAATACTGGAAAGTGCCGCTCGTATATGCCGCCATCGGCGTAAGCACCGGCGTATTCATCTGGAACCTGGATAAATACAAGGAATTTCGCGACGCCTACCGCGTTCGCGTAGCGAACCAGAACAACCCGGATTACAAAAACCCGTACCCGCTCTATACGGACGCAGACCTTCGTTACCTGCGCGACGCATACCGGCAGTACGTGGATTATTCCGTGCTGGTGTTCGTGGCCGCGTACGCGCTTAATATCGTAGACGCCACGGTGTTCGCGCACCTGCGCCAGTTCGACATCAGCGACGACCTGAGCATGCGCGTAAGCCCGCGCCTGATCAATAACCGCACTATTGGCGTCGGCATCACCATTTCCCTCGGGCCGCGAAAGCACAAGCCGCTCGGGCTCGCCATTCACTAAACTCAACTTACTTGCACAATATGAAAATAGCATTGATCGGATACGGTAAAATGGGCAAGGCCATCGAGGCCATCGCGCAAAGCCGCGGGCACGAGGTCGTACTCCGCATAGACATCAACAGCCCCGAATTGCTGGAAAAAGACCAGCTGTCAAAGGCTGACGTGGCCATCGAGTTCACCACGCCCGAAACCGCTTTTCACAACATCCTCAAATGTTTCGACGCCAACGTACCCGTAGTATGCGGCACCACCGGCTGGCTCGAAAAGCTGCCGGAAGTAAAAGCGCAATGCCTCGAAAAACACCAGGCTTTTCTCTACGCCAGCAATTTCAGCATCGGCGTGAACATATTTTTTGAGCTGAACCGCCGCCTGGCCGAGCTGATGGCGCCGCAGCCGCAGTACAACGTGCATATGGAGGAGATCCATCACACGCAGAAAAAAGACGCGCCCAGCGGCACCGCCATCACCCTGGCCGAACAGATCGTGGATGCGCTTCCCGGTAAAAAGTCCTGGGTGAACGGGCATACTGACAAGGCCGACGAGCTGTACATCGAAAGCCGCCGTATAGACCCCGCGCCGGGCACGCACATCGTGAATTACCACTCCGCCATCGACGATATTACCATCATCCACACCGCGCATTCCCGCGAGGGATTTGCGGCCGGCGCCGTTACCGCGGCGGAATGGCTGAAAGGCAAAAAGGGCGTGTTCACGATGAAGGACGTGTTGAGCCTGTAAATGGCCCTCAAAGCGGCAGTCAGGCCGCAAAAACGGCAGCTTTTTGTTATATTTGTGTTTTGGGAGTGCAAAAAACAATAAGGAGCATCAACGAATATGTTGTCTAAAAAAACACAATATGCGTTCCACGCATTAATTTACCTGGCGGAAAATGTTGATAAAGGTCCCATACTGATCTCGGAGATCGCGGCGTATAAGATTATTTCCATCATGTACCTGTAAAATATCCTTCTCTAATAAAAAAACGCCGGCATCCTGGGAAGTA
>JBQCFV010000133.1:0-5290 GCA_051958695.1 Chitinophaga sp.
GCGGACGGCTTCGCTTACTTCAGCGAACATCGCGGGCGAGGGCTCGCCGCTGATCTTGGCGGAGGTGGACACGAGCGGTTTGCGCAGCCGTTTGATGAGGTGCCTGCAAAACGTGTCCTGCACGATGCGGATGGCGATGGAACCGTCCTGATTGACGACGCCGGGCGCGAGGTGCAGCGCGCCTTCGTAGATGACGGTGGTGGGGCGGTCGAACGTGGCGAGCGTTTGTTCGATATCCGGCGGGGGATGCGCGAGGTAGCGTACGAGGTCCTTTACATCCGCCATGAGTATCACGAGGCTTTTGGCTTCGCTGCGCTGTTTGAGGGCGTAAATGCGTTTTACGGCGGCTTCGTCGGTAGCGTCGCAGCCGAGGCCCCAGATGGTGTCCGTCGGGCAAAGGATGATGCCGCCGTTGCGCAGGGCGGCGAGACTTTGGGTGATATCGTCTTCGAAATCCGTAGTCATGGTGTTATACTTTTATATACCTCCATCACCGCTGCTGCGCATTTGTCCAGCGTAAACTGCTGCGCGTGCAGGATGCCTTTCTGCTGCATGTCGGCGCGCAGCGCTTCGTCCTCCGTTACCTTCTGCATCGCTTCGGCGATAGCGTCCGGCCGGAAAGGATCTACGTACAGTACGGCGTTGCCGCCTGTTTCCGCGAAACAGGAACCGTTGGACGTGATCACCGGCGTGCGGCACCACAAGGCTTCGAGAATGGGGATGCCGAAACCTTCGAACATGGATGTATACAGCAGCGCCACCGAGCCCTGGTAAAGCGACGGCAGATCGGCAAACGCGAATTTCTGCGTTTCTTTGAGCCAGATCACGCGTTGTTCCAACCCTTCTTTGCGGAGATACGCCTTTAATACCTTCTTATACCCGCTGCCATCGCCAAGAACCACCAAAGGCAGGTCCAGCTTGCCTTTCAGCGCATTCATCGCCTTTGCGATGCCCAGCAGGTTCTTCCGTTCTATCACGGAGCCTACGTATAGGAAATATTCGTCCGGCAGCTTGTAACGCGCTTTCATGGCGGTTATTTCGCCGGCGGTATGTTGCTGCTGGAAGGAAGGATCGCAGCCCTGGTAGCATACGCTGATGCGGTTTTCAGGTACGCGGTAGAACTCCATGAGGTCCGCCTTCGTCTGCTCGCTGATGGCGATCACCCGGCTGGCCTCGCGGCAGGCGTACATGGCCTTGCGGCGGTATGTGTAAACGTCGATGGGATTGTATTGTTTCGGGTACCGCTCGAAGATCAGGTCGTGCATGGTAACAGTGCTGCCCACGCCGCTTTTGTGGATGCCGAAGGGCAGCTCGGCGCTGAGGCCGTGGTACACACCGATCTGATGCCGCTGCAGGTCCTTTACCACCCAGCGGCTGCGCCATACGGGCTTTAGCCAGCGATGGTGCGGCTTTTGAGGCAGAATGGTGCGCATTCCGCCCTCCGGGCTGAACAGGGGCTTTGATTTGGGAGCAAACAGGAAATAATGATGCTGAGGATAGTACTCCGCCAGCGAGCGGATCAGCGTCCGGCTGTAATTACCCAGGCCCGTGCGGTTCTGAAATGCCCGCTTGGCGTCGAAACCGATGTTCAAATGCAGATAGTTTATTCCGGCGGCAAATTACTGAATTTGATTTTTTTCTTTCCTGTAAAAATGCTAATTTAATTGTCCGCTTTCAAAGCACGGGAACTTTAGCCACGGACATTTCCTTCTGCATTCATCAAAACCGGACACTGCTATGCGACCCGAAGCAAACCCTGTAGAAACACTGTTTTTGCCCCGCCGCCGGAGCGGCAGATATCGTCGGAAAAGTATACCGGGACAGTGAGGATGCATACACCATATTTCTTCCATTAAACCACTAAAAACGTTAACAGGTATGAAGCCCAACGAAAAGCTATTAAAGCCGTTTTTTGCGCAGTTCCTGGAATCCCAGCAGAAAACCGCGCTCATCAAACAACAACAGGCAACTGAAAATAACTGGACCAGCAAGCTGGCCGACGTTCCCGATCAGACGCACAAATATCCGTCAGACGGGGATGAGGAATGGTGGCTGTTATAGGTCTGCCCGCATTCATTCATCATTGCAAGCAATGGCCACGGCTGTTGCTTGTTTTTATTTGCCCGTTTCATGATTCTTTGCATCACGCATTCGCAGGATACATATACCATTGATCTCGTACAGCAGCAGCTCCTGCAGTACGGGTACACTCCTTTCCGCTTCAACTCCGACGAATTCGGCTCCCGCTACCGCCTCCGTTACCGGCTTACGCATGCCGGCCCGCAATACCAGCTGCAATGCGGCAGCCAGGTGATAGACGCGCGCGACATACAGGGCGTTTGGTACCGCAAGCTATGGCCTTTGCAGGTGCCCGCCTCGCTCGACCCCTCGTATGTGCCGGCTTTCCTGAAAGAATACAATACTTCCCTCCATATTTTCCTGGACGCGCTGGACGTGCCCTGGATCAACCGCATAGATCTCGACCATGCCGTAGGCGGCAACAAGCTGCTGCAGCTGGCCGCCGCGCAGGCTTCCGGGCTGCGCGTGCCGCAAACGCTTTTCAGCAACCACGCGGAAGACGCCATCCGTTTTTATGACGACCATCACGGCGACGTGGTGGTAAAGCTGCATGGTGCCCTGTCCAAAACCATGGACGGCCGCGGCGACTTCTTCCCCACCACCCGCCTGCGCAAGGAAGACGTGCCCATGCTGGAATCGCTCTCCGCCTGCCCGATGATATTGCAGGAATACATTCCCAAAGACCGCGAGCTGCGCATCGTGTACGTGGACGGCGATTTTTACGCCGGCAGCCTGCAGGCGCCCGGCGAAACGGACTGGCGGGCAGCCGCCACCGCGCTTATACAATGGGAGGCCTTCCAGCTGCCGCGGCATGTGGAGGACAAGATAGACGAGATGATGCGGCTGCTGGGCCTGCAATTCGGCGCCATCGACATGATACTGCAGCCCGACGGGGAATATGTGTTCCTCGAAGTGAACCCGCAGGGCGAATGGGGCATGCTGGAAAAATATCTCGGCTTTCCCATCGCCGCCACCATCGCGGAGAAACTCGTCAACCGCATCCAACATGAGTAAAGTACTGGTGATCACCCACACGGCGGACAACGAGGCCGTATCTTCCGTTATGCAGCATATCCGGGCCATGGGCGGGGAAAACGTCCGGTTTGACGTGGACCGCTACCCGAGCGACTACCGGCTGACCACCCGTGTTTCCGGCGGGCGCTGGCAGTTGTGGCTGGAAGACGGGCAGCATATTCATTCCCTCAACGACATCACCGCCCTCTGGTACCGCCGCAGCTATCATATCGGGAAAGGGCTGGAAACCGTGCTGGACAAAGAGTTTCTGCCATCGGCCATTGGCGAGCTGCGGCGTACGCTGTTCGGCATGCTCGAAGGGCTGCCCTGCTTCCAGCTGGAGCGTTACAGCACGTACCGCCGGCTTGACAGCAAGGAGGAGCAGCTGCGCATCGCGGCGGACTGCGGGCTGGAAGTACCCGCCACCTGCATCACCAATTCCCCCGAAAGACTGCAAACATTTATACAGGACACCGGCAAGCCCATCGTGGCCAAAATGCAAAGCGCCTTCGCCATTTACCGCGAAGGCCGCGAGCACGTGGTGTTCACCAGCGAGATCAACGAAAACCACCTTGAAGAACTGCAACGCCTCGCCTACTGCCCCATGACCTTCCAGGAGAAGCTGCCAAAAGCCCTGGAGCTGCGGGTAACGGTCGTGGGTAAGGAAATATTCGCCTTTTCCATCGACAGCCAGCAGCTGCCCGACGCGCGCACGGACTGGCGCAAGGAAGGCGCCGCGCTGGCGGAAGACTGGCAACCGTACGAGCTGCCCGGGCAGGTGAAAGCCGCGCTGCTGCGCCTGATGGACCGCTACGGTCTCAATTACGGCGCCATCGACCTGGTGCTGACGCCGGAAGGGAAATAGTATTTCCTGGAAGTGAATGCGGCCGGGGAATTTTTTTGGCTGGACAAGCGCTGCGACTTCGCCATCTCCCGCCAGCTGGCGGCCGTATTGCTGGGAAAGGCCGAAAGAAGAGCATAGTGCAACTGTCCGGTATTATATTATTTTTGCGGAAATTAATTCTTAGACAATGGACGTACAGCAACAAATACTGGCTGCATGGAATGACCGCAGCCTGTTACAGCAAACCCAGTATTCCGATGCCGTGAGAGCAGTGATAGAAGCAGTGGACAAAGGAAAGCTCCGTGTAGCGGAACCGGGAGAGAACGGATGGAAAGTGAACGAATGGGTAAAACAGGCCATCCTGATGTATTTCACGATACAGCCGATGGAAACCATGGAGCTGCCTCCTTTCGAGTTCCATGACAAAATGAAGCTCAAAACCAATTATAAAGAGCTGGGCGTGCGCGTGGTGCCCCATGCGGTGGCCCGCTACGGCGCGTACATCGCCAAAGGCGCCATCCTGATGCCGTCTTATGTAAATATCGGCGCATACGTAGACGAAGGCACAATGGTGGACACCTGGGCCACCGTAGGTTCCTGCGCGCAGATCGGCAAACACGTGCACCTGAGCGGCGGCGTAGGCATCGGCGGCGTACTGGAGCCCCTGCAGGCCAGCCCGGTGATCATCGAAGACGGCGTGTTCGTAGGCTCCCGCTGCATCGTGGTGGAAGGCGTACATGTTGAAAAAGAAGCCGTGCTGGGCGCTAACGTGGTGCTGACGCAATCCACCAAGATCATTGACGTAAGCGGCGCCGAGCCGGTCGAGTACAAAGGCCGCGTGCCTGCGCGCAGCGTGGTGATACCCGGTACTTATGCGAAAAAATTCCCGGCGGGCGAATACCAGGTTTCCTGCGCGCTGATCATCGGTCAGCGTAAAGCAAGCACTGACCTGAAGACGAGCTTGAACGATACGCTGCGGGAGTTTAATATCGCGGTGTAGTTATTCCTAACTTTTTTCTTAAAAAGTTGCGGCGGGAATTTGGAAATAATTGAAAAGTGCTTACCTTTGCCATCCCTTAACACGGAAAAGATGCCCAGATGGCGAAATTGGTAGACGCACTGTGTTCAGGTCGCAGCGCCGGCAACGGTGTGCTGGTTCGAATCCAGTTCTGGGCACCTGAAATTAAAGGCCAAACAGTTGAAAGCTGTTTGGCCTTTTTTATTTTATTTCTTTTTGTTCATAAGAATTGTGGGCATTCTCCACGCTTTATCCATGCCTTTACCCCGCCTTTGCTACCTACCAACGCAGGCTTTTACTGCTGCGACATACCGGTAAAGAAGGGGAACCAGCCA
>JBQCFV010000134.1:0-5120 GCA_051958695.1 Chitinophaga sp.
GTGCCCGCAAAAACCGAGATCTCCGACGCCATGAGCAAAGACCTGCTGAAACGGGGTTTTAAATTCGTGGGCTCTACGATCTGTTATGCGTATATGCAAGCGACAGGTATGGTGAACGACCATGTTCGCGGCTGCTGGAAATATCATTCCTAAAAAATATGCTTCCGGCCGGTACGGAAATAAAAAAGGTACATTATCATTGCAGATAACGTACCTTTTTTTATAGGATATGTTTGATCAGTTCATCGCTGTTTCCCAGAAAGGAAGGCTGGTCACAAACTCTTTCGTTACTACTTCCACCCTCACCTTCGTAAGCCCCCAATGAATAAAGCCCAGCTGTTTCGCCGCGGCCTGCGTAAGATCTACGATCCTGCGGTTGTTAGGGTACAGCCGGTCGGTCACGCGTACCACCACCCAGCGGTTGTTCCGCAGGTTGGTCACTTTAATGAGCGTGCCGAGGGGAAGGCTGTTATGCGCGGCGGTCATTGCGGTATTGTCGAATATCTCGCCGCTGGCGGTTTTACGGCCATGGAATTTCTGCGCGTAATAGCTCGCAATGCCTGTTGTAGGCGATTTGGAGGTTTTTCTTTGCGCCATTGCGGGAACGGCGCCGATACACACGGCCAGCAGCGCAACCGCTGCATACTTATTACATACGTTTTTTAACATGACACCGGCATTTGGCAAAATTCCTGCCAGAAATGGTTAAAGATATGTTCCTAAAATGTTAAAATAAATAAAACTACTTGAAATCAATCAGTTATCAAGATCTCGCTTAGAGACTTGCTGTTGATAAACCCCGGATCGGTTAGGGTGTTCAGGAAAAGATAAAGTTCCCGCTGTTCGGTACTGCTCAATGGTATGCTGTCTTTCACCAGCGGGTCGATGGTCGGGGTCGGCTTTATTCCCGTAGCATAATGCGAAAATACGTAGAACAGGTCATAAAACCTGCCGTCGTGCATATAAGGCGGGCTTTTGACCACGTTGCGAAGCGAAGGCACCTTGAATTTCAGGTAGTCGCTGGTACTGTTCGTAATGCGCATGCGGCCTACATCGTTGAGGAACTGGTTGTAGGGAAGACCGTTGTTGCGGAACGAGCCGTCGGTGAACAAAGGTTCTTTGTGGCAGGCCGCGCATTTGGCCTGGAACGTGGCGTAGCCGCCCGCTTCCTCGGCGGTGAACTTCACGCCGGGAGCGCCGCGCATCACGCTGTCGTATTTTGAGTTGAAGGAGTTCATGGTGGCCATGAACTGCGCCAATGCTTTGAAAAGTTTTTGGGAATTGATCTCTCCTTCGCCGAAAGCGTCGCGGAAAAGCCCGCGGTATTTGCTGTCGGCATTCAGCCGGCTGATCAGGCGGCCGAGGTCTTCGCCCATTTCATTAGGGTCGGTGATGGGCGTGAGCGGTTGTATCTCGAGATGGTTCACGCCGCCGTCCCACATAAAGTCCTTTTGCCAGATGAGGTTGAACAATCCCGGCACGGAACGGATGCCGTTGCGGTTGTCGATACCATGGCTCAGCGGGTGATCGAAGTGCGCGAAAGCGGCGAACTGCTGGTGGCAGAAACCGCAGGAGATAGTGCTGTCGCGGGAAAGACGGGGATCGTAAAACAGCCGCCTTCCCAGCGCGATGCCTTCCTTTGTAAGCGGGTTGCCGCTGAAATCGTATACAGGCGCGGGAAAATTGGACGGCAGTTCGAGGGTATACGGCGTCGGCCCGGGTCTCACATCCCCGTTTCGCCGGCAGCTCCATGCGAGGAGGAACAGGCAGCCTGCATATATCAGATATTTTTTCAAAGGTCGGTGACGTCTGTAATTCTGAACATGGAGCGGTAATTCGTGGCCACTTTCCATGCGGCTTCGCCGGGAACGTGAATGGTGGCGGTCTCGCTGAATTTCACGAGGTTGGTGCCGGTGAACCAGTTGAACAAATCTGCCGTGAGCGTCAGCTGCGGTTTGCGCATGAGGCTTACGGTGAGACTGATCGGGCTGATAAGTTCTACGTCCTGCACGGCGTTGAAGTTGCCTTTAAAGCCGCCGATGTGAAAAGTAAGCGCATGCCCCGCCTCCGCGGAAGCCGGGCTGGCGCCTTCCATTTTTGCCATGATGTAGCCGCTGTTCCAGCTCCAGAACATGCCGTTCACCGGGTCCAGCGCGCCGGTTTGCGCGCCGCTGACGTTGCGCACGCTGTCCACCCCTATTTTGAAAGTGATGCCCCTGTATTCGCCTGCAGGCGCCTTAAATGAGATGGTTTTGGAAGCGGCCGCGCTTTCGTCTACCAGGAAGTAAGTGTCGGGGATGCGCAGCTGGCTGTTGTCCATTTTTATGAGGGAAATGTTGCTGATGTAATATTTGAAAGTGGTGACGTTGAATATTTCGCCGTTCGCATTGGTGTAGGAGCCGGTGGTGAGGACGAGGGGCGCGCCGTTGACGACGCTTTTAAAACTGACCTGGATATTCCCCTGTTCCTGCTTTTCTTTTTTACAGGCGATGCAGGTCAAAAAGAGCATGGTGAGCAGGTAATATGGCTTCATGGTCCGGAGTTGTGTACTACTAATTTACATAAAAAACGCTGCAAAACCGGGGGCTTTGCAGCGTTTTATGAAGATTGAGGGAAGTTATTTCGTGCGGTAGCCTCTTGCACCGTAAAACAGCACGATCACGAAACAGATCAGCGGCACGATGAAGGAGAAGGCGGTGGAATAATTCTTCGCCAGCACGCCCATCACGATCGGCACCAGTGCGCCGCCAACGATGGACATAATGATGAACGAGGAGCCCGTTTTTGTATGCGGCCCCAGGTCTTTCACGCCGAGCGCAAAAATAGTGGGGAACATGATCGACATAAAAAAGAAGATGGCAACCAGCGCGGAAACGGCGATCACACCGTGGCCCATGATCACTATCGCGCATAACAGGATATTGATCAGCGCATATACCGCGAGCAGCACGTTCGGCGCAATTCTGCGCATGATGGCGGTACCGGCGAAACGGCCGATGGTAAAAAATGCAAGACCGGCGCTCAGCAGCAGCGATGCTTTTTTGTCCGTACCGCCTTCCATATGTTCGGTAACGTAGTTGATGAACAGCGCGCCTATACCCACCTGGGCGGCCACGTAAAAGAACTGCGCGATCACCCCGAGCACAAAGTGCTTGTGCTGGAAGAGTCCTTTGCCGGCAGGCGCGTCTTTCTTCACCTCTTCCGCCGTAGTGATCTCCGGTAAAGTGGTGCGGTAAAACAGGAACGCGATCAGCAGCACCACCAGCGCCATCACGATGTATACCATTTGTACGGAACCCAGGTCTGAACCGGCGCCCGCGGCAGCGCCTTCTTCGCCGTGGAAAAACAGCTGCATGCCGATGATGGGGCCGAGGAACGAACCCAACCCGTTGAAACACTGGCTTAAATTCAGCCGCTGCTCTGAAGTGGCCGGATCGCCCAGTACCGTCACGTAAGGGTTGGCGGCGGTTTCAAGAAAAGTAAGCCCTGACGCCAGCACGAACAGCGCCAGCAGGAAAAAATTGAAGTTCGCGAAATGCGCGGAAGGGTAAAACAGCGCCGCGCCGGTTGCATACAGCAGCAGCCCGAATATAATACCCGATTTGTACCCGAAACGTTTCATCAGCAATCCCGCCGGTAATGCCATCAGGAAGTAGGCGCCGAAATAGGCGGCCTGCAGGTAGGTAGAACGTGCCTTGTCTATCGCCAACGCATTCTGGAAATGTTTATTCAGCACGTCCAGCAGGCCGTAGGCCAGGCCCCACATAAAAAAGAGGCTGGTCACCAGGATGAATGGGAAAAGGTACTTCTGGCCGTTCTTCGGGCCGGAGCTGGTATAACTGGTTGTAGGAGCTGCGCCGCCTGCCATGTTATTGCGTTTTAGGTGAATGATGAAGTGTGGAATTTTTTTTATTCGCTGATGGAACGGTCGAGGTGCGTATAACCGCCGTCTACATACACGATCTGGCCGGTTGTGTGCGATGAGCGGCCGCTGAGCAGGAACACCGTCATCGCCGCGATCTCTTCGGAGGTGGTCATCCTATGCTCCAGCGGAATTTTTGAAACGATGGACGCCAGCTTCTCTTTTGAATTGGGCAATGAGCTGATCCAGGTTTCGTACAGCGGCGTCCATACTTCCGCGGGTATCACCGTGTTCACGCGCACGGAATGCGGCAGCAGCTCCACGGCCCATTCGCGCGTGAGCGCATTGATGGCGCCTTTGGAAGCGGCGTAGCCGGATGTGTTGCCCTGTCCCGTGCTGGCCACTTTGGAGCCGATGTTCACGATATTGCCTTTGCTGGCTTTCAGGTAAGGCAGCGCAAAATGCGCGAGGTTGTAATAATGACTGAGGTTGTTTTGCAGTGAAGCCATGAACTTCTCCGGGCTGCCGCTTTCGAGCCCCACGCCGTCGTTGGCACCCGCGTTGTTGATCAGCCCGTCTATCCTGCCGAACTCTTTCACGGTAGTGTCGATCACTCGCCTGCAATCGTCCGTAACGCCCAGCTCGGCCTGTATGCCAAGCGCTTTGCCCCCTTGCTGGCGGATGGCGGCAACGGTCTTTTCGTTGTCTTCCGCTTTACGGCCCGCTATCACGGCAATGCCGCCTTCGGCCGCAACAAGTTTTGCAATGGCTTCGCCGATGCCTTTGGCGCCGCCGGTAACGATCACTACTTTATCCTGTAACCCGAGATCCATTTGATGTCCGTTTTAGTTGAGTTTATAAAATTCCACCGCATTGCCGCCCATGATCTGCCCCTGCTCCGCTGCGGAAAGTTTGCCTGCGAATTGCTGCACAATGCCGAGCACTTCGCCGTATTCAGCTGCCAGCAAGCACACGGGCCAGTCGGAGCCGAACATGAGCCTGCCCGGCCCGAAAGCTTCCAGCGCCACTTCGAGGAAGGGTATAAAGTCTTCCTGCTTCCAGTTTTGCAGGTCCGCTTCGGTCACCATGCCGCTGAGCTTGCAGTACACGTTCTGATGCTGCGCAATATTGCGTATATGTTTTTCCCATCCTTTCAGCTCGCCGGTTTCGAAATCGGGTTTGGCAAGATGGTCGATCACAAGCGGCTGTTCGCCGAACTTCTTCACGAACTCGTTCACGGCAGGCAGCTGGTGCGGGT
>JBQCFV010000135.1:0-2217 GCA_051958695.1 Chitinophaga sp.
CGGGGGACGTGGACGCCGCGGTGCGGGACCGGCTCGTCGTCGCCACCGGCGGCAATCCGCTGGCGCTCGGCGAGCTGGGCGAGGTGCTGTCCGGCGACCAGTTGTCCGGCCGGGCGCCGCTGCCGGAGCAGTTGCCGCTCACCGGCGGTGTCGAGCGGGCGTTCGGTGACCGGTACCGGAGGCTGCCCGAGGCCGCGCAGCGATTCCTGCTGGTGGCCGCGGCCGATGACACCGCCCGGCTGCCGGTGGTCAGGGACGCCGCCGGCGCCCTCGGCGCCGGTGACGATGCCCTCGACGCGGTCGAGCAAGCCGGCCTGCTGCGCGTCGACGGCGACGTGGTCACGCCGTATCACCCGCTGGTGCGTTCGGCGGTGTACCGCGCGGCCACCAGCGCGCAACGCCGCGCCGCCCACCGGGCCCTGGCCGGCGCCCTGGGCGGCGACGCCGACCGGCGCGCCTGGCACCTCGCCGCCGCCGCCGACCGCCCGGACGATGCCGTGGCCGGCGCACTCGAGGCCGTAGCCGGGCGAGCCACCGCCCGCCGCGGGCACGAAGCAGCCGCGGCGGCGTGGTCGCGCGCATCCGAACTCACCGCCGACCCGGCGGTCCGGGCCCGGCGGCTGGGCGCTGCCGCGCAGGCGGCGTGGCACGCGGCGCAGCCGGCCCGCGCCCGCGCCCTGGCCGACGCGGCCCGTCCGGATGCCGCCGACCCGCTGCTGCGCGCCGATCTGGACCGGCTGCGCGCCCGCGTGGACTGGAACGTCGGCTCGACCCTGGTCGGCCACCGGATCCTGCTGCAGGCCGCCCGCGACGTGGCTCCGGTCGACGCCGAGCGCGCCCGGGCGATGACGATGGTCGCCGCCGCGCTCGTCACCTTCGTCGGCGAGGGCGCGGACGACATGTCCGGGCAGGCCGCGACGCTCGGCGACGTCACCGCGGCGAGCAGCGACAGCGCGCGCTGCTATGCCCGGCTGCTGGCTGGATTCGTGCACATCAGGAACGGGCAGTTCGCCGAGGCAGCAGCGCAGTTCCGCCCGGCCCTGGCGGACTGCGACCCCGGTGAGGACGCCGATCTCCGCGGCAACCTCGGCATCGCCGCCGTTCACCTCGGCGACGACCACATCGTCCAGGCGCACCACACGCGCCTGCTCACCAGCGCCCGCGAGTCCGGGGCGCTCGTGCTGATCGTCTACGCGCTCACCCGGCGCGCGTTCGGCGACGTCGCCACCGGTGACTGGGCCGCGCTCGCCGCCGGCGCCGCCGAAGCCCTCGACCTGGCCGGCAGCAGCGGCCAGCCCGCCCTGACCAGGTTCCCGCACGGCTGGCTGGCATTGCTGGCCGCACTGCGCGACCAGCGCGCCCAACTCGCCGGGCACCTGCAGGCGATCGCGGCCCTGCCCAGCGCCGGGGTCACCGGCCCCGCGGTCGACGACCTCACCCGATGGGCCCGTGCCCTGACCGCGGAGACGCCGACCGCCACGCTGCACCACCTCGAGCAGATGACCAGCCCCATGGCACGACTGGCGGCGCTCGACCGCATCGAGGCCGCGGTCCGCGCCGAGCGCGCCGACCTAGCTCGCAGCTGGGCAGCAGAACTCGACCAGTTCGGCGCGGCGGTCGGGGCGGGCTGGGCGCGCGCCATCGCCGCATACGGACGCGCGCTGCTGTCCGACGACGCGCACGCACCAGAGCAGTTCGAGCAGGCGATCCAGCACGCCGGCACCGCCCCGCGCCGGTTCGACCGGGCCCGCATCCACCTCGGCTACGGCGAGTACCTGCGCCGTGCCCGCCGCCGCGTCGATGCCCGCGCACACCTGCGCGCCGCGCTCGAGGTGTTCGAAGACCTCGGGGCCGCGCGGTGGGCCACTCGCGCCACGCAAGAGCTGCGTGCCTCCGGCGAAACCGCCCGCCGCCGCGACGTCACCACCGCGACGCAGCTCACCGCCCAGGAGCGGCAGATCGCCACGCTCGTTCGGCAGGGCCTGTCCAACCGGGACGCCGCCGCGCAGCTGTTCCTCAGCCCGCGCACCGTCGACTTCCACCTGCGCAACGTGTTCAGCAAGCTCGGCCTCAGCTCCCGCGCCGAACTGGCCGGGCTGCAGCTCGACTGAGCGCCCCTGGCGGCTGCGGCCGGGTGCGAAGGCTCAGTGGAGGTCGAGCTGGGCGAGTTCGCCGCGTGAGCTGACGCCAGCCTTCGCGAACACGTTGCGCAGATGG
>JBQCFV010000136.1:0-5662 GCA_051958695.1 Chitinophaga sp.
TGTGAGAAAATACTGGTCGTGCGGAATGTCGAAATAGCTGTCCGCCATTTTCATGATGTTGGTGGCTTCGTCATACTCGTCGAACATGGCGATGTAGGCGGTGTTGAAACCAAGGTTCTTCAGGTTGTACACCTGCCGCCAGAAAAATTCGCCTTTGTTGCGCGGGATCTCGTTCACCGGGCCGCCGTTCCAGTTGCTCCAGGAAAAACCTGCAAAGATAACGGGCTGGTAGTCGATGCCGTTGGTGTTGCAATAGGCAAGGTCGGGCACTACGTGGTTGGTCTTGAAATTGTCCGCGCCCGTGATGCTGTTGAAGCGGCCCACGGCCCATGGCGAAAGCATGTCGAAGCTGTCGTACACCGCGCTGTAACCGGGGTGGCTGTCGCCCGTGCCCGTGCGCCAGTTGGTAGGCACGCCGCCGATCACGTAATAGCCTTTTCCTTTCAGCCAGTTGATGATAGCGATGCTGTTCGCGGGCACATTGGCGCGGCCGGTGAATCCGAAGCCCCAGAGGCAGATCACTGGCTTGCCGTCCTGGTGCGCGTAATACGGCGAGCTAACTACATCGAGATCGTTCTCGATGTGCAGCCAGTCGTTCTTGAAATACGTGGTGTCGTCCGCGCTCATGTCGTACATGATGTAAAAAATGCGTTCGTACGCTTCCGCGGCGCGGCGCAGGCGTACGGCAATGCTGTCGCGGTTGCGCTTGAACACGCCGTCGCGGGTTTCGCCGAGAAAACGTTGCAGCGCTACCCCATCGATGCCGTACTGCTGCATCCAGGAGAAATGCAGGTCGATGGTTTGCTGCTGCCAGGAGGTGAACAGTTTGGCGTCGTCGCCAAGATTGGTGTTGCCCAGGTTCGTCTGGAACATCACTGATGCGGGGTACTCTTTTACATCCGGCCAGGCTTCAAAAGAAATAGCGCCCGGCGCAGGGCTGCCGTTGTTGGAATTGTACTGTCCCGCGCTCCAGTGCCGCCACCTGGCTACGGGAGATCCGTCCCCGTAGCAGTTGAACCAGGCCTGGTAACCGCAGATCGTTTTTCCTTTGACAGCCTGCGCCGCAGGCGCTACCTGGGCTGATACGGGCAACCAACACATGAACAGCAAAATGAGTACGTGGAATCGTTTGTGCATTGGATGAAAATTTAAAGATGAAGGAATGTGTTTTACATTGCCCCCCAGCTTTTATTCGGCTTGGGGCCCATCTCCAGTTCAAGGGTGCCTCCGCTTACCAGTTGCTCATGCGTAAATACCGGCTTCAGCAAGGGCTGGCCGTTGAACTTCGCGCTTTGAATATATTTGTTCACTACGGACGCGTTGTGCGCCTGTACGGTGAATTGTTTGCCGTTTTCCAGCTGTATGCTCACTTTTTCGAACAGCGGGCTGCCGATGCTGTATTCGGGCAGGCCGGGCGTTACGGGGTAGAAACCCATGGAAGAAAAGACCACGAATGCGCTCATCCCGCCGCCGTCTTCATCACCGGGAATACCGAAAATGTTGTCTTTGAACCATACGTCCAGCAAAAAGCGGATGCGTTTCTGCGTCTTCCATGGGCTGCCGGTGTAGTTGTAGAGATATGGAATATGAAAACTGGGCTCGTTGCCCATTGAATACTGTCCTACCAGGCCCGTAGCGTCGGGGAAGACGCTCCAGAACTCGTATTTGCTGCGGCCAAGCCCTTCGCGGAAAAGCTGGTCCAGCGCGGCGTCCATATTTTTAGCGCCGCCGAAGAGATTACGCAGGCCCGCGATGTCGTGCTGCACCTGCCATTGATAAGTGTAGCCGTTGTTCTCGTCGTAGAACTCGCGGCCGCCCATACCGCCGTCGATCTTCGGATCGATCTTTATCCACTGGCCCTGCGCGTCTTTTGGCATGAACATTTTTGCCTGCGGCTGCCAGAGGTTTTTATAGTTGAGCGCGCGTTTTGCGAACGTCTGCGCGTCGTTCTTCTTTTTCAATTCACTTGCCAGCTGGCCCAAAGCCCAGTCGTCGTATGCGCCGCCAAGCGTTACCGCTACGGCCTGTCTTTTTTCAAAACCGTGCACCATCGGGTCGGTCTCTTTTTCGCCTTTCGGCAATGCGGGGAAAAATCCTTTATCGTGATAAATATCGTCCAGCGGGCCTTTCGGGCCGTTGCGCCAGGGAAGCATGGTGGCCTGGGTGGCATTTTTCTTCATGCCTTCGTACGCCTTTTCCACATCGAAGTTGCGCAGCCCTTTGCGGTATGCGTCAAGAAAGGTAACGGAGGAATGAAAACCGTTCATGCAGGCGTGATCGCCGAACAGCACGGGAAATGTGGGCATCCAGCCGCTTTGCTCGTACATTTTCACGTAAGATTCCAGCATGTCCTCTTCCTGCCGCGGGTGAAGGATGGTGCGCAGCGGGTGATGGGCGAGATAGGTGTCCCAGCTCCAGTCGTCTACATAAAACGGGCGGGTGGCGCCGGTATGCACTTTATTATCGTAGCCGGAATAATACGCGCCGTCTTCCGTGATGTCCACCATCCTTTCATAACAGCGGTACAGCGCGGTGTAGAACGAACGGCGCTGCGCTTCCGTGCCGCCGCTCACCTGTATCTGGTTGAGCACTTTGGCCCAGGCGGCTTCGCCCTGTTTTTCAAGCATTTCGAAAGTAACGCCGCTGCCCACTTCCTTACTGAAGTTCTTCTTCGCCTGCTCCGCGCTTACAAAAGAAACGGCATACCGGAACTCTACCGCATCCGGCGCGTTTTCCCCGAAGCTGATCTGCGATGGGCCGGTGGCGCCGGCGGTGCTGAACCGGCCGTAGAGGAACACCTTCACGTCTTCATGCCAGGTTTCCGTAGCGGCCACGGTTTTATCGTCGAGCCAGTTCCATTCGAAATGGCCGCGGTTGAACGGGCTGAATTGCAGATGTTTCGGTTTGCCTTCCGGGAAAGTAAAACGGAACATGCCCGCTTTTTTGCCGGGGGTGAAACGTACGGTGATCTCATCGTCCACCAGGTAGGTTTCGTACACCCATGGGCGTGTTACCTCCAGGTCGTGGTCGTAGGGCATGGCTTTGGGGGCCGTGGCGACGGTGTATGGTTTAACAGCAAACACCTCGCCCAGCCGGTGCGATACCACCAGCAGCGGGAAGCTCCTGATCTGGTCGTCGATATAGTCTGCCCGTATGGGATGCATGCGCATCACCTGGTTGGGCAGCTGGGCCGTGGGGCGCGTGGGCTGCAGCAGCCGGCCTACGTTGCCGATCTTCGGGTCCACATACTGCTGGAAGTTCTGGCCAAAAGCCTGGTGCATGAATAACAACAAAACACCTGTCCATTTTAAACATTGTCTGAGCATAAGGTATATCCGTTAATTGCGTTGAGATGGTTCAGTTTTCATCGTGGTCGGATTTCGTGGAAAAAACCGATCACAAAGTAAACCCGGGGGGCTTAACAGGGAGTATAATAAACGATTAACAGGAGCATTAATTTCCGGGGATTTGTGGAATTAATGCTTTACCGGGCCACTTCGGCGAAGGAAGCGGGGTAATCTTCGCCGTAAATATGCCGGTATTCTTTTACGAAGCGTTCATAAGCATGTCTTGCCAGGGAATGCCGGCCGAGGGCAACAAGGTTCCGGCATTTTGTGGCCAGGGCCTCTTCGTTTACCGGGTCGAGCACAAAAATGCCGTTGGCGATGGCCACCAGCAACTCGGGGTCGCGGTCCCACTGGCCGCCGGCGGCTTCGCGGCTGAGGAGGCCGAGCAGCCGGGCGGTGATGGCGGACTTAAAATCGTCCAGCCATTCATATTCCGTCTGGTAGAGGAAGGGGCCGCGCATGAGGGTATCGAGTATCTCACGCAGCTTTTGTTCACTGAGGCTGCCGGCTTCGGGCCCGCGAAGCTGCAGCAGGTCGATGTACAGGCGGGGGGCGTGATCGAGCCGCCAGTTGCCGGATTCTTTCCTGACGGTGCAGCCGCCGAGCTTTTCGAGGATGTTCTTGAGTTTGAGGATGTTGACGGAGCTGTTGTTTTTGGCCGCTTTGTCCGATTTATCATTCCAGAGGGTTTCGTTGAGCTTTTCGACGGAGATGCCCTGCCCGTTCCCGATCGTGTGTACGGCGATGAGGAGGAAGAGTTCTTTCAGCAGCGGTGTGAACTGGCGGGTGAGGTCCTGCCCGGCGGCGTCTTTTACGGTGAAGGGGCCGAAGAGGAAGATGCCGGGGTGATGCGGCGGGTGCTCGCGGCTTTCGGTGGCGCCGGGGGCTGGTGCGAGATGCTGGCGACTTTCCGCGGCGCCAGTATCCGGTGTGCCGTGCTTCGGCAAATATTCCCCGTTTGCCGCGTCAGGCGTATTGCCCTCCGGCAATCGTTTTTCAGCATCACCGACCCCACCTGGCCGAGAAGGTTTCGCGGCGTCGCGCCCATGCCGGTTCCGCCGCCGGTTCCTGGCAGACAGCAGCAGCGCAAACAGCAACAACCCGACCCCTGTTATATAATACCACCACGGTATCCTGAACTGCGGCGGCCGAGCAGCCGCCACCGGCAATGCTTCCGGCGGGAAGCTGATGGCGTACGCTTTCACCTGCGTATACTGGTTCTCTTTCGTAAAAGTTGTAACGGCCAGCAAACGTTTGGCGGCAGCGCCATAAAACAACCCGGCAAAAGCGCGCGTATCCTTGAACACAAAAGGTATCGTATCCGCCAGCAGCGTGTAACCCGGCGCGTCCAGCGAGCCGCGGATGAGCTGCAGTCTCGAATCGTAACGCTCCTTCGGGAAAATAAGCGCGTAATATTGACGGCTGGCGGAATCTATCACCATGGAATTGCCAAAAACAAACTGTTCGTCAGGCGCATTCAGCGTAAAACGTTTCTGAAC
This sequence comes from Chitinophaga sp., assembly GCA_051958695.1. GTDB lineage: Bacteria > Bacteroidota > Bacteroidia > Chitinophagales > Chitinophagaceae > Chitinophaga. The sequence continues at coordinate 4,847 of JBQCFV010000136.1, forward strand.
GGCGCCGGTACGCACGTTCAGCCGCAGCAGGTCGTAGAGATAACGCGGGTTCAGCATCTGCTCGCCGGTGGTGCTGCCAAAACCGCCAAGGATGTAAGCCGTATCCCCCAGCGAGCCCAGCGCGGCAAGATAACGCGGCGTGTAGCTGTCCCCGTTAGTACGCAGGCTGTCCCAGCCGCCGGTCTCAAAATTATAACGGCTGATCCTGTTCTTGTACCGGTACTGCCCATAACCGCCCAGGAAGTACAACGACCGCTGCGAGGGCGCATAAAAGCGGTTGGCCTGCCAGTATTCCGTTACGGACACGGAGTCGAACGGCGGCTGCCAGCTGCTATTGCGGAATACGGCCGCCCAGCGGTGATCGATATTGAACTGCCAAAGCTCCCGTGAAACGGGATCGAGGAACGAATGGCTGCCCATCAGCAATTGATGACGGGGCCCGGCGACAGGCACGGCGGTAACGGCGCCCGTTCTTTCAGAAAACCGGTAGACCGAATCTTTTGCAACGATCACCAGCTCTTCCTTTTCTGCATCAAAGGTTACGGACGCATGTCCTTTCACCACCGCGTCGTACCGCGGCTGCCAGTGCTGGTACAGCGCGGCCGCCCAGGTGGCATTGATCACGCGCCCAGTTTTGCCATGCAGGCTGTCTGCCGCCGTATTGCCGGAAGTTTCCCGCAGCGGCCAGTACGCTTCGGCGCGGCCGTCTTTTTCCAGCAGCACATTTTTCACCTGCATCGGCGGCAGGTCGGTACTGCGGAAGTCGGGGAAATGGCAGGCGCCGAAAATGATATGAAAACAGTCGTCTTTCAGCTC
>JBQCFV010000137.1:0-11800 GCA_051958695.1 Chitinophaga sp.
TAGCGCCCGATGCCGACCATGTGAGCTGGCTGAGCTTCGGGAGGTTGCGCCCCGTGCATACGAACGCGGTGTTCTGGGGCTGGGCCTCGCTGGCGATGCTGGGGCTTGGATATTATGTAGTGCCCCGCGTCAGCAATACGAAGCTGGCGAGCATACGCTCCGGCTGGACCGCGCTATGGCTCATCAACGCGGCGGTCGTTCTCGGCAGCATCTGTCTTATGGCCGGCATCAACAACGGCGGCGGCGAATACCGCGAATACATCTGGCCGGTAATGGCGCTGTTTGCCGCGGGCATCATCCTTACCCTGTTCAATTTCCTGAAAACGATCGCCCGGCGCACTACGCGAGAGATCTATATCTCCAACTGGTATATCGTCGCGTCCATCATTTTTGCCATCGTGATCTCCGTGGTAGCCTATGTGCCAAACTGGCAGAACGGGCTCGGCGAAACGATCATACAGGGCTATTATATGCACCAGGGCGTGGGCATGTGGTTCATGCTTTTTACGCTGGGCATTGTGTATTATTTCCTGCCGCAACAGCTCAACAAACCTATCTATTCCTATAGCCTCGGCATTCTCGCTTTCTGGACGCAGATCCTTTTTTACACCCTCATCGGCACGCACCACTTCGTGTTCAGCGCCATTCCCTGGTGGCTGCAAACGGTCGCTATCGTAGGTAGCGCGGGCATGGCCATACCGGTGATCGCGGGCACCACGAACTTTATCATGACCTTCAAAGGCGCCTGGTACAAGATCAAGGACAGCTACACGCTGCCGTTCTTCCTCGTCGGCATCATCTTTTATTTTACCGGCTCCATGCAGGGCACGGCGGAAGCCTTCCGCAGCACGAACCTCATCTGGCACTTTACGGACTTTACGGTAGCGCACTCGCATCTCACGATGTACGGCATCATCTGCTTCTTCGTATGGGCGGGCATTTACGCGATCATTCCCCGGCTTACGGGCAAAGAAGCGCCGCAGATCACCATCGGCGCGCACTTCTGGCTCGCGCTGATCGGCCTGATGTTTTACACCATCCCGCTGATGTACGGCAGCACGCTGAGAGGCCTGCACTGGATGGAAGGCAAGCCTTTTATCGAAAGCGTGGTGATGATGGCGCCTTTCTGGCTCTGGCGGGCTATCGGGGGAAGCCTGATGTGGCTCTCGCACCTGTTCTTCGCCTACAACATGTATAAAATGATCGTCGGCAGGTATGTGGTGGACGTTCGCGAAACGGCCATTCAGCAGCTCAACGGATCAACCGCTCCGGCCCAAGAAACTATTGTATAAATTTTATAGCGCACAAAATGGAACTATTCGATAATCATAAAAAACTGTTCGGCGTCGCAACGATATTTTTTGTCGGGCTGACCATACTGGTGGCGATCATGCCCGCTTTGCGGAACCAGGAAATGAACCAGCCCCTGCCGGACGCCGTGGCACTGAGCCCGGAAGCAGTGAAAGGAAAAGCGGTGTTTGTCGCGAATGGCTGCGTGGCCTGTCATACGCAGCAGGTAAGGAATGTGGACATGGATAAAGTATGGGGAACGCGCCCTAGCATGGCCGCCGATTATGCGGACATCCACCGCACGGACATCTGGCGCAACACCGCCACGCTTATGGGCACGGAACGCACCGGCCCCGATCTGACGGATGTCGGCAACCGCCAGCCCAGCCGGGACTGGAACCTCGTGCACCTCTACAACCCGCGCATCGTGGTGAAAGAATCCATCATGCCAGCATATCCCTGGCTGTTCACCGTCAAAGAAGAACCCGCCGCATCGGACGTGGTAGTGAACGTACCCGCAAAATACCTGGACGGCCGCGAAGGCAAAGTGATCGCTACAAAAGACGCGATGTATCTCATCGCCTACCTGCAATCGCTTAAGCAGACGAAGCTGCCGGAAGGTGACGCCACGCCCGCTTTCCTCTACAAAAAAGAAAAGGCGGAAGCTGCCGCAGCAGGAGCGCCTACCGCGGCGATTGACGGCAAGGCGGTGTTTACGGCGAACTGTCAAACCTGCCACCAGGCGAACGGCGAAGGTCTGCCCGGCGCCTTCCCTCCCTTAAAGGGAAGCCCGGTAGTAATGGGCGACAACCTCGAGCTGTACGTGGACATCATCATGAACGGTTATGATGCCGCCGCCGAATATGGCGTAATGCCGCCGGTAGGCACCAATATGGAATTTACGGAACAGGAAGTGGCCGCCCTCATCAACTACGAACGGACGAGCTGGGGCAACAACGGGAAAAAAGTAACGCCGGAAGAGATCAAAAAGATCATGGATTTTGTAAAACTGAAAGCCGCCCAATAATGAAAAAAATAATACTGACCGCCACGCTGTTTTGCAATGCCTTATGGGCGCTGGCCTGCCCGGTCTGCGAACGCAACCAGCCAAAGCTCTTGAAAGGCATTACGCACGGCGCCGGTCCTGAAAGCAGGTGGGATTATGTGATCGTGCTGATAACTGCCGCCATCGTAGTGTTCACGCTTTATTTCTCTGTAAAATGGCTGCTGCGACCGGGTGAAAAGTCTGACCGCCATATTAAACGCTTCATTTTAAACAACGAGTAAGATGAGTGACAAAAGCACTATATTCATTTTTTTAGACGACGAGGTAAAACCCATTGCCGGCATGCAATCCCCGGTGAGCTTTGAGCTGGACACGCGTAAGCTTACAGACGGCGAGCATGTGCTGAAGATCGTCAGCAAAGACCCTTCCGGCAAGGAAGGCATCCGCAAAATTCCCTTCATAGTGCGCAACGGCCCGGCTATCGCCATCGAAGGAATGAAAGAGAACGCGGTGGTGGACGGCGTACTGCCTTTAATGATCAACGCTTACGGCAAAGGCGACCAGAAATCTTTCCTGATCGAAGGCAGCGAAACGCCGCAGAGCATTCCCTGGTGGGTGTGGATACTGATCATCGGGTTTGCGGGCTGGGCGCTGTTTTACCTGTTCCGTTATTTTGCAATTGTACAATAGTCAGGTTATGAGTGAAAAGAAGGACATAACAACGATGGAAGATATCAGGCTGCTCGTGGATTCATTTTACGGGAAGGTAAGGGTGGACCAGCTGATCGGCGGCATCTTCAACGGCGTGATCAAAGACAGGTGGCCGGAGCACCTGGAAAAGATGTACCGTTTCTGGCAAACGGTATTGCTCGGGGAACACACTTATTATGGCAGCCCTTTCCCGCCGCATGCGCGCCTCCCCGTATCGCAGCAGCATTTTGACGCGTGGCTGAAACTATGGCACGCTACCATCGACGAACATTTTTCCGGCATAAAAGCAGAAGAAGCCAAATGGCGCGGCGATAAAATGGCGGTGATGTTCCTTTCCAAGATCGAATATTATCGTGATAATTCCGCAACACCCTTATTATGAGCACAAGCACACAACAACCCGTAGCGATCGCCTGTCTTTTTACCTGGGCCGGATTTGTATGCGCTATCAGCTTTATGGAAGCATGGCTGAAGTTCCGCGCTCCCGGCGTTACGCTGCCTGTCGGGCTGGGCATCGGCAAGCTGGTGTTCGGCGCGCTCAATAAAGTGGAATGGATGTTCGGTATCATCGTATGCGCGAGCGCGATCATTTACGGGAAGTCTTTGTTTACCGTACCCAACATTGCGCTGGCCGCCGTACTGGTGATATTACTCGTACAGACCGCCTGGCTGCTGCCCGCGCTGGACGTACGCGCGGAGCAATATATACAGGGGCAGCTCGTTGCGCCTTCCCGCCTGCATATCTGGTTCGTGGGCGCGGAATTGCTGAAAGTAGGCGGTTTGGTCGTTACAGCCGTATCGCTGTTCAAACAGAACTGAAAACTTAAAAAACGGATCACAATGAATATCTCAAAAGAAAATATAATCGGTGAAGTAGTGGCGGGAGATTACCGCACCGCCGCCGTGTTCGAACAGGCCGGCATCGACTTCTGCTGCAACGGCAACCGTACCATCGAAGCCGCGTGCAACGAAGGAACGATCACCGCAGACGAGCTGATCGCGCGTTTGCAGCAAAGATTGCATGCGCAGAAAGAAGAAGTGGTCAGCGACTACAAATCCTGGCCCCTTGACCTGCTGGCCGATTTTATCGAAAAAAAGCACCACCGCTACGTTACCGCGCAGATACCGGTAATACAGGGGCTTCTTGAAAAAATAGTAAGAGTGCATGGCGAAAAACATCCCGAGCTTGCGGAGATCAAAGAGCACTTCGACGCATGTGCCGGCGAGCTGACCTCGCATATGAAAAAAGAAGAGCTGATGCTTTTCCCTTTTATCCGCAAAATGGTACAGGCGCAGCAGGCAGGCACGCAGCCCGCGACGGCGCCTTTTGGCGCCATTCAGAACCCCATCCGCATGATGATGCACGAGCATGATTCCGAAGGCGAACGTTTCCGCAAAATAAGAGAGCTGAGCAATGTATACACCGCCCCGGCGGACGGCTGCAATACCTACCGCGCGGCTTTTGCCAACCTCCGGGAGTTTGAGGACGATCTGCACCTGCATATCCACCTGGAGAATAACATCCTGTTCCCGAAATCGATTGAGCTGGAGCAGTCTTTAAACTAATCGTCATGAAACGACATGAAAGCATTGTTGTCATTTCCAGGGAGCATCATTTTGGATTGCTGTTCTGCTGGAAAATAAGACAGGGACTGAAAAAGCAGGTACCTGCGGAACGAATGCGGCCTTATGTGAAATATTTCTGGGACAGCCACTTAAAGCGGCATTTTGAAGAAGAAGAAACGCTGCTGTTCGCCGCCGTACAGGATGAATTAACGGAACGGGCGTATGCGGAACACCGTGAGATTCGGCAGCTGGTTGAGTCGCTTTCCACGCAGCCTGAACCGTTACTCTTACTGGCGGATGCGGTAGACCGGCATATCCGTTTTGAAGAAAGTATTTTGTTCCCGCATATAGAAAAAGCATTGCCGGAAAACAAGCTGGCAGAAATAGGGAAGCGCCTGCAGCAGCTGCACCAGCAGGTTGAAAAAGATGATTACGCTGACGAATTTTGGACTTAAAGAAGATGATGATAAACATCCGGATAATTGCAGGCGGTGAAGAGTACCAGGTAAGCACGTTCCAGAACGAGTACCGTTCGCTGATGGCGCTCATCCAGGACAAACTCTTCCCCGACAGTTTTGGCGAATGCGGGGGCGTGGGCCGGTGTGCCACCTGCCAGGTACAGCTGGAGAACGCGCAGGCCATCGCGGGAATGGACAGGAATGAATTGTCCACTTTGCAGAAGCAGGGTGTTGAGGACGAATCTATACGCCTGAGCTGCCAGCTATTGGTGGATGCATCGCTGGATAATGTTACGGTTGTGCTGGTGGATGGATGAATTTACCGCAACCAGAACGTCTGGCTGAACGCCCCGTTCGCCGCTGCGTCCCAGGCTTCCAGCCGCACCCATTTCCGGCCGCTTAGCCTGCTTTTGAACCGGAACGTTTTTTCCCCGAATGCTTCCGTATCACGCAGATCGATCTTTTCGCGGTAAACTTTTTCCCCGTCGCCGGAAATGATCTCAATAAAATTCATCGGGAAGGTCCAACGCAGGGTCATTGCGATGCTGGCGATGCCATTGGTTGGTAGCTGCAGGCTGTCCCCGGAAATATGCCCGTCGATCCTGAGGGACGGTATCAGCACTTCGCCCGTGGTGCAGAAGAACCGGCCGTGCTGCATCGCGTCGAGGATCGGCAGCCAGCTGTCCTTGTACGCCGGCAGCTTATCCAGCATCAGGTAATTCACGTTCATGTGCGCATACATCTCATTATGCTTCGTGATCGTAAAAAGATCGGCTTCGCTGATGACCGTCTTTTTAACGCCCCAGTTGTTCATATCGTCCATCAGGTCCAGCACCCTTTTGCCGAGGCGGGGTTGTGAAAGGTCCGCCGGCATTGCTTTCCAGGCTGCTCCCATAAAGCGGTCGGATTTGAAGAACGTTTCGTGGTTATAGATGTCGGGTGTGTTCACGGAGCCTTTTGTGCGGGGATGCGCCGTCCATGCAAGCCCCTTTTCATCTTCCAGCAGGCGCAGCATTTCTTCCTTGTTGCCGATGTGATATACTTTCCCGTAACCGGGCTTTTCTTCAACATAAGGCGTGCCGGCCTTGTGCGACATTACCCAATACACCGGCCGGGGGAAGATGTCCAGCCAGTGCCCGCCAAAAAATTCGTTCGGTTCCTCACCCGGCAGCAGCAGGAAATTTTCGTCCGACTGTTTTTCACACAATTCGAACAATGCTTTCAGCTGCGGCAGCCGCTTTTCGTCCGGCCCGCGCGGGTCGGCGGTGTAGTGGAACTCCGCCAGGTGAACGATGTCCACGCCCATATCTTTAAACACCTGCACAAATTCCGGGTGCTCCGGTACGGGTTTCCCCGCCATCATCACTTTCATGACGAACTCGTTGTGAAAGTGGCTGGACATGGTTTTGAACCCCGACAGCTGCGCATACCGGTCGTTGTGCGTAAACCGTTTTACGGCGGCGAAAGCGGCTTCGTCGTTTTCCGGGCTGAGCAGGCAAAAGAAATTAAGCCGCTGTTTTGTTCCCGGCGGCGCGTTGAACCAGGGCACGAACCGTTTGTCGCCCTGCAATTCCTGCCTGATGCCGATGCCATAGCCTTTCATCAGCTGCCGGTAATCGGCGCCATGCCAGGTGAACCGCAGGTTGAACGCTTCGTCCAGCGGGTAAAAATATTGATGCGGCGGCGGGAATACCGCCATAGCGCCTTGTTTGCCGGAAACCGCGATGGTACGGTATTTCACGGCAAGGTCCCGCGCCGTGTCCGAAGAAACCACGTTCGCGCGTACGAGACTGTCGCCGGTATTCACCCACGAAACTTGCTGCCAGTCAGGGTTCTGGCTGACCATTCCTGCGTCGTACACAATGGCTTTGGCATTCGCTTCGGTGCCGATCACGGCGGCGATATTCAATAAAGGGCTGCCGTTGTAAAATGTGATTTCCAGCGTGCCGGTGAACTTTTCCGCGGCCATCTCGCCGATGCTGACGATCGTGCGGCTGCCTTCCGTTCTTACCGATGCGGACGTTTTTTTGAAAGCCAGCGGGTAAGACTGATGCGGCCTGTTGGGCACCTTGTCAAAAAATATGTTCCAGCCGTTTTGCGAAAGCAGGTCTCTTTTGCCGACCGTAAGTATGAATGCGGGATCTGCCTGCGCGGTGATCACTTTTCCGCCGAGGGAAATGGTTTTGAAAAGAGGGTGGGAGGTTGCGAGATCGAAAACCACATTGCCGGTAGACGATGCGCCCGCGGGCCAGCTGACCTCGAGCAACTGGCCGCGTTGGGTAACGGTAACGCCTTTGGCCGGTTTGAATGTTTTGAGATTTGCTTTTACCTGGGCCATGACAATGGCAGCCGTCAATAAGGCGATCACGGATAGAACGGAAAATTTCATGACGCGGGTTTGAAACACAAGATAATTTTTTGAAGGGAGGAATCAAAGCCCGCATTTTTTCTCACACCGCTTTGACAGCCGGTTTTGTTTTATTACTTTATACGCCGGAAACTCGACCGCGCATGAAATTATTCCACGCTTTGCTGCTGCTGGCTATCCCCGTGAAAGGCCAGACGTTCCGGGCAGACAGCTTCTTTACCGTTCCCGATGCTTACAAAGCGCAATACGGCGCATACCGCAGCCCGCTGAAATTCTACGACGGCAGACCGGTGAAGAACGCCGCGGACTGGCAGCGCCGCCGCGCGGAAATACTCGATACCTGGCACCGCAAAATGGGCCGCTGGCCCGCGGTGGATACCACGCAGCGATTCCAGTACATCGATTCCGCAAAACGCGAAAATTTCACCTGGTACCGGGTACGTTACCGTTGGACGCCCTCGGAATATACGGAAGGATACCTGCTCGTGCCGGACCTTCCCGGTAAAAAGCCTGCCGTGATCACCGTTTATTACAATCCCGAAACCGCCGTCGGCCTCGACGATAAAAAAGACCGCGATTTTGCCCTGCAGCTGGCCCGGCGGGGATTTGTCACCCTGTCTATCGGCACCACGCAGGCTACGAAGGACCAGACCTTTTCGCTGTATTACCCCGATCTTCAGCATGCCGCCGTACAGCCGCTGTCCATGCTGGCATACGCCGCGGCCAACAGCCTGCAGGCATTGTCGAAAGAGCCCTTTGTGGACGCTTCGCGTATCGGCATCATGGGGCATTCTTTTGGCGGGAAATGGGCGATGTTCGCCTCATGCCTGTATGAAAAATTCGCCTGCGCCGTATGGTCGGACCCGGGTATCGTGTTTGACGAATCGCGCCCCGGTGTGAACTACTGGGAGCCCTGGTACCTCGGCTACACGCCGAAGCCCTGGCGGAAACGAAGTCTTATTTCCGCGGAAAACCCCGCCCGCGGCCTGTACCCGCAGCTGGTAAAAGAAGGCTTCGACCTGCATGAGCTGCACGCGCTGATGGCGCCGCGGCCTTTTCTCGTGTCCGGCGGTGCGGAAGATACGCCCGCGCGCTGGGTGGCGCTGAACCATACCATCGCGGTGAACGCGTTGCTGGGCTATCACAACCGCGTAGCCATGACCAACCGGAAAGAACATTCGCCCAACGCGCATTCCAATGAACAGGCGTTTCAATTCCTCATTTATTGTCTGAAAAAATAAAAGCATGCTCAAATTCTCAAAGATCCTTACAGGTTTATTGTTCGTCGCTATCGCCGCCATCGCGCAACCCGCGGAACAGGCGGTGAAAGTAGTAGTGGCGCCCGACCACGCCGACTGGCTGTACCATACCGGCGAAAAAGCGAAATTCACCATTACGGTGCTGCGCAACGGCAACCCGGTAAAAAATGTGAAAGTGGATTATGAAATAGGCGCGGAAAAAATGAAACCCGTTATCAAAAAGACGGCGACGCTGTCCAATGGCACGATAGTGGTTGACGGCGGAACATTGGCCGCGCCGGGCTTCCTGCGGTGCGTGGCGGTGGCCGAGGTAAATGGCAAAACGTACAAACGCCTCGCCACGGCGGTTTACGACCCGTAAAAGATCAAACCGACGGTGGACAATCCCGCGGACTTTGACAGCTTCTGGGACAAAGGCAAATCAGAGCTTGCCGGCATTCCCCTCGACGCAAAAATGACGCTGCTGCCCGAACGCTGCACGGAGAAAGTCAATGTGTACCATGTGAACCTGCAGGGCTACGGCCGCTCGCGGCTATATGGCATGTTGTGCGTGCCGAAAAAGGAAGGGAAATATCCTGCCGTGCTAAAGGTGCCCGGAGCAGGCGTGCGCCCCTATTTTGGCGATATGGCCAAAGCGGAAGACGGCGTGATCACTTTCGAGATCGGCATTCACGGTGTTCCGGTGAATCTCGATCCCGGTGTGTATACCAGTCTTGCCTCCGGTGCGCTCAGCGGTTACCCGATGTTCAACATGGACGACAAAGACCGTTTTTATTACAAACGCGTATACCTGAACTGCGTGCGCGCCAACGATTTTATCGCCAGTCTTCCGCAGTACGACGGGCAGCACCTCGGTGTGCAGGGCGGCAGCCAGGGCGGTGCGCTTTCCATCGTTACCGCCGCGCTGGACCCGCGCGTGAAATTTCTCGCGCCCATGTATCCCGCGCTCTGCGACGTGACCGGCTACCTGCATAACCGCGCCGGCGGATGGCCGCATGTGTTCTATCACCGTAACGAAGACCGCAGGGATTTTATAACTACCGCCGGTTATTACGATGTGGTGAACTTCGCCCGCCGTGTGAAAGTGCCGGGCCGTTATACCTGGGGCTTCAACGATGAAACCTGCCCGCCCACTTCGATGTATTCCGCTTACAACGTCATCACTGCGCCGAAAGAGCTTTCGCTTTATCTCGAAACGGGCCACTGGGCTTATCCCGATCAGCATGTGGAGCAAAACAGCTGGCTGGTGGGCAAGTTGAAGGGAGAATAGGCGATGAGGATTTTTTAAAGGTCGAAGTAAGTTGACAATTAAAGCAACTTATTTCAGATAAAAATTAAAGCCGGCTACCTGACCGGCTTTAATTTTTGCATCAGATATTAGAAATAACAATACCAAAATTTTGCGTCAAAGATTATTCACCGCCAGCCAGGCCATCAATCCCGACCCGATCTCCAGGCTTTTTTCATCGAGATCGAACGTTGCCGTATGCAGTCCCGAGGTAATGCCCCGTTCTTCATTCCGCACGCCCAGCCGGTAAAAACACGCATCCGCGAGCTGCGAATAGGAAGCAAAATCTTCCGCGGCCATCCAAATGGGTAAATCCACCACGTTTTCCTTCCCGATAAATTCCTCCGTCAGCGCACGCGTACGCGCCGTCAGTTTTTCCTCATTGATCAGCACGGGATAACCCACCACGATGTTCACCTCGCATTTCCCGCCCATGCTTTCCACGACGCTGCGCGCCATGTCTTTGATCCTGCGGTGCGCCTCAAAACGCCAGCTTTCGTCCATCGTGCGGAAAGTGCCGTCGATAGTGACTTTGTCGGGTATCACGTTATGCGCGCCATCGGCTATCACACGGCCGAACGACAGCACGGAAGGCACGGTGGGGTTGGCGTTGCGGCTCACGATCTGCTGCAGCGCGATGATCATATGACTGGCGATCAGCACGGGATCAACGGTGGTATGTGGCATCGCGCCATGACCGCCTTTGCCTTCAACGGTGATGTAAATTTCGTCTGCACTGGCCATGTACCGTCCCGCGCGAAACCCGATCTTTCCGGTTTCCAGCTCGGGCATTACATGCTGGCCGAGCACGCTTTGCGGTGCGGGGTTTTGCAGCACGCCTTCACGGATCATCATGCTCGCGCCGCCCGGCGTACGTTCCTCCGCCGGCTGGAAAATAAATTTCACGGTGCCGGAAAATTCGTGCGCAAGCGTTTTGAGAATGGCCGCGGCGCCCAGCAGCGAAGCGGTATGCCCGTCGTGCCCGCAGGCATGCATTACGCCCGGCACGGTGGACCTGTAAGGTTTGTCGTTCAGCTCATGGATCGGCAGCGCGTCCATATCGGCACGCAGTGCAACCACTTTACCGGACGCGCCTTTTTTGCCCTGCAGCAGCGCCACCAGGCCGGTACCCGCCATTTTTTCAAAAGGAAGGCCAATGGCTTCCAGCCGCGACGCAACATACGCCGCGGTGTTGTGTTCAGTAAACGAAAGCTCGGGGTGAGCGTGCAGGTGCCGCCTTGTTTGAACGGTCGTATCGTACAACCGGCGGGCTTCTTCCCTGATCCTTTCTTTTAACATATCCGAGATCAAATTTTGTCTTTTTCAAGGAACGCCTTTACGAACGCGTCGTCCGTCAGTTCCGGGTATGCGGCCGTTACGCGGTCGATCTCTTCCAGCTGGCCGGGGGAAAGCGTTTCCTCCGGGTCGAGGCACCAGGTGCCTTCGAGCAATCCCTGCCTGCGGAGCACTTCGTGTATACCCGCGATAGAGCCGGCGAAGCCGTTGGAAGGGTCGAACAGCGCGGCATTCATATCTGTAACGGCAACGCTCATACGAAGTACATCGTCCGGGTGCATATGGCGGATATCCGCGAAAAGGGCGGTCACCTTGCCCGTCCATACGGCCCAGTGCCCGAGCAGCCCGCCGGCGAAACGTTTTTCCACCGTTTGCCCGTTGATGTTGAAACGGTAGGTGGTCAGCAGGTCGGGCAGGATGTTGTCGTCGTTGCCGGTATACAGCGCGATCTGCTCCCTGCGAGGGGAGCTGCACACGGCGCGCACCACGTCGAGGGTCTGGTAGCGGTTGAACGGGGCCGTTTTAATGGCCATCACGTTCGGGATATCCGCGAGCCTT
>JBQCFV010000138.1:0-5526 GCA_051958695.1 Chitinophaga sp.
CGCATTTTGGTGACTTCGAGCACGGTGAAATCGAAATTCCCGAAGCTGATCACGCTGTTCTCATCCGGGAATTTGCCCGAAAGCTCCAGTATCAGCCCGCCGATGGAATCGCTTTCCCCTTTCACGGTCTCAAAGGTGTCCGGCGCGATGTTGAGGATGCGGCAAACGTCGTTCAGCATGGTTTTGCCTTCGAATACGTAGGTATGTTCGTTTACTTTGTTGTAGTTGAACTCTTCTTCGTCAAATTCGTCCTTGATGTCGCCGATCACCTCTTCCATGATGTCTTCCAGCGTCACGATGCCCGAGGTGCCGCCAAACTCGTCCACCACCACGGCAAAATGCATATGCCGCGTCTGGAACTCGTTCAGCAGGTCTTCTATCAGCTTATGCTCATGCACGAAAAAAGGCTGGCGCAGCACTTCGTGCCATTCGAAGCCGTCGCCTTTGTCCAGGTGCTGCAAAAGGTCTTTGGTATGCACCACGCCCACGATCGTGTCCAGGTTGCCTTTGTACACGGGCAGGCGGGAATAGTGAAGGTCCGCCACCTGGTGCACTACTTCGCTGAAAGGCATGTCGAACTCGAGGCCGCTCACGTCCAGCCGGGTGCGCATGATCTGTTTCACGGCGATGTTACCGAACTTGAGGATGCCGCGCACGATGTTCTTTTCTTCCTGCGAAGCCCCGGGCTCCACGCTCATTTCGATCACTTCGTCGATCTCATGGTAGGTGATGGGGCGCGTATTGCGGTGAAAAAGGCGGGCTTCGATGCCTTCGCTCATGTTCACAAAAAAGTCGCTCACCGGCTCCAGCGTGGCGTGGATGATGTGCACGAACCAGGCGAAGTAGGTGGCGAAGCGCATATTGTTCTGCGTGGCCCATACCCGGGGGAGTATCTGCCCGAAGAACAGCAGTACGAAAGTGATGATGGCGATCCTTACCACGAACGACACGACGGCGAGGTCCTGCAGGGATTCCACCTGGTATATCAGGTAATTGGTGATAAAAATAAAAGCGATGTTGAACAGGATGGTCGCGATCTGCAGGGAGGCCAGCAGGGATTTGGGTTTTTCCAGCAGCCGCGTGATCATTTTGCCGGCGTTGCTTTGCCGGGTCTTGAGCACATTGAGGTCTTTGTAATTAAGGGAAAAAAAAGCCACTTCCGCCCCGGAAACGATAAAAGTGAGCAGCAGCAAAATAAAAATCACCAGCAGGAACACCACGATATTGAGGTCGGGTGCGTTCGATGCCAGCTCTTGTAACAAAACACTCCTGATCGGTATAATGCTAGCCGGTAGGTAAGCCAAGTTATTATGTATTGGTCAAAAATAATGGGAAAGTAATTCATGTCTTTGGATTGAATCGCTTTCCCGCATGCAAATATAAAGAATGTACCGTTACGGGCGGATGGTCGTAAAGATTTAACGGAATTGCGGCCGTGTTCAGAAGGGCAGGTCGTCGGCAGGTTCGCTCATGGGCGGAATGTCCATCCCGGCGTAGCCTTCCCCATGATGCGGGCCCCCGGAGGAAGAAGCCTGGCCGGTGTTGTGATGGGGCACCGGGTGGTCGCCGTTGTTCACGTCCATCCGTTTGTCCAGCATCACCAGGTTATCGCCCACCACTTCGGTGGCGAATTTTTTATTGCCTTCCTTGTCTTCCCAGCTGCGGGTGCGGAGGCGCCCTTCGATGTAGACGAGGCTGCCTTTATGGAGGTATTTCTGCGCGAGTTCCGCCAGTCCTCTCCAGAGAACGACCGTGTGCCATTCGGTTTGGGAGATCAGTTTGCCGGCCCTGTCTTTGAACGTTTCGGTGGTGGCGAGCGAGAATTTAGCCACTGCAATATTACCTTCCAGGAATTGAACATCGGGGTCTCTGCCAAGATTGCCAATCAGGATTACTTTATTAACACCTCTCATAATTGTAGGTTTTAATTCTGTCCTATTTTAAAAAATTCATCTCACGGTCAACCTTACTAAAGTTAATGTTTTTTTCCAATCAAGGCATAGAATTTTTACCATTTCCCTTGGCCTGAAAGGCTTACGGGGAAGGCATGTCTGGGGGATGGTACCAAAGCCGTTCCGGCACGTCGCCTACCGGTTGAGAAAATCGGTGATGATCTTGGGAAAGGCGTACCGTTCCAGCTGGCCTTCGGGCACGAGCATATAATCTTTGGGAAGGGTGAAGCCGGGGGAAAGACGGAAGCGGATAAAGCTGGCGTGAATGGTTTGATGGGTGAGCTGCTGCTTCAGCTGCACGCCGGCGCCGAGGGCTTTGGGGCCTTCGGGCAGCAGCTGCCGGAAAGCGGCGGTTTCGCGGAGGGCCGCAAGATCGGCGGGGGCGGGCGTTTCCACGAGCGGAAATTCGTGCAGGTTCTGCCAGATGTCTTTGGCGGTACGTTTGCGTATCCAGATCTTGCCTTCCTGCTCAAGCAGCAAAAAATGGAAATACCTTTTTTTTATGACTAATTTTTTGGATTTTACGGGAACGAGGCCGGTTAATCCTTTTTGAAAGGCTTCGCACCTGGGCGCAAGCGAACAGGTTCTGCAGAGCGGTTGCTGAGGTTTGCAGACTACGGCCCCGAAATCCATAATCGCCTGATTATAAATACCAGCCTGGTTTTTGGGGAGCACATCATGGGCCAGCGAGGTGAACAGTTTTTTGCCTGCGGTAGTATCTACGGGCGTATCTATACCAAAATAACGGGCGAGCACCCGGTACACATTTCCGTCAAGTACAGCGTGGGGAAGGTTATAGGCAAAGGAAGCGATGGCGGCCGCGGTATAGGCGCCCACGCCTTTCAGCGCGGCGATGCCTTCATAAGTGTCCGGGAATTTGCCGGCGGCGGCGATAGTCCGGGCGGCGGCGAGCATATTTTTGCAGCGGGCGTAATAGCCGAGCCCCTGCCAGAGGCGGAACACCTCTTCCTCCGGGGCTTTGGCGAGATGCTCCACGGTAGGGTAGGCGCTGATGAAACGTTCATAATAAGGCAGGCCCTGCTCTACGCGGGTTTGTTGCAGAATGACCTCGGACAACCAGATGAAATAAGGATTTTTTTCGTTCTTCCAGGGCATGGTGCGGTCGTTGTGAGCGCGGTTCCAGGTCAGGATACGGTCAGTAAAAAATCTTTTTGTATCGGTCATTTGGGCAAAATAATTTATATATGTCGATGTTTTTGTATATATTCGCTTTCCCAAAGCCTTTATTAGTGCTGAATTGCAGTGATTTAGGCATTGGCGGGTACGCAAATAAACATATTTTTAGAACGCGGTATCCATAATAAAAAAAGATAAATTTTATTTGCTTGAAAATTCAGCAATTAAATTTTTTTTAATAACTTTGGAAAACAAGTAATCCTCCGCTTCATTATGAGAAAAGCTGATTTGATTAACAACATTGCTGAAAAAACCGGCATTACCAAAGTAGATGTGTTAGTAACACTCGAAGCCATGTTCAAGGAAGTTAAGGAGGCGTTAGCAAATGGCGAGCATATCTACATCCGCGGGTTCGGCAGCTTTATTACGAAAAAGCGCGCCGCTAAAATTGGCCGTAACATCAAGAAGAACGTGGCCGTGGAGATCCCGGAACACTTCATTCCAGCATTTAAGCCATCTAAAGAGTTTGTAGCAGAAGTTAAAAAGCTCAAAAGTTCTTAGATTTGCATCCTAACATTTATTAGGTGCAAAGAAATCAACGACTCCTTCTGGGCCTTGCTGGTGCCGTTGTAACGGTACTGTTCGCGTTTGGCCGTATCACGCCGAAAGCGCAGGGGCACGGCCATGCCGGTCATGACCATGCCGCTGAAGGCGCTCCCATGGCGGGCGTACAGGCTGCCGATTTTAACGGTCTGCTCAAACAGGCCAAGGAAAAAGTTCCTGCAGACAAGCTCGTGGAGATCACCGGGCTTGAAAATACTGTCGTACGCGGCGATGTTCAGACCCAGCAGATCGCCGCCTACCGGCAATTGTACACGATCTGGGACGGGCTCAACGAGCTGCCCATTGCCGCACATTATGCCGCCGAAGCCGCCAAGTTGGAAAATTCGGGAAAAAGCCTCACCGTTGCAGCCAATTTATTTTTAGACCATCTCTCGCACACGCAAGACGCGGGCGTAAGACAGTGGGAGGCCAATTCGGCCAGAGAGTTGCTTGACAGGGCCATTGCGCTTGAACCAAACAATGACACGCTGAAAGTAAAGAAAGGTACGCTGATCGTTATGAGCAATGGCTCGGCGCCTATGGAAGGCATCGCATTGCTGATGGACGTGGCGGACAGGAACCCCGATTTCCTGGACGCGCAGCTTACCCTCGCCAATTTCGCCATCACTTCCGGCCAGTTCGATAAAGCCATCGAACGCATGGAAAAAGTGCGGGAACGCCACCCTGACGAGCCGAAAGCCATGTTCCTGCAAGCCGTGGCCCATCAGAGCAAAGGGGAAAACGATAAAGCCGTCGACCTCCTCCGCCAATGCCGCAAGCTGATCAAAGATCCGGCGCTGGCTGCTGAAATAGACGAGTATATAAAGAGCATTAAGTAATAATATTATAAAACATTAAAAACGTAAAAAGGTATGCCCTGCGGAAAGAAAAGAAAAAGACATAAGATCGCAACCCACAAACGCAAAAAAAGGTTGAGAAAAAACCGTCATAAGAAAGGTAAGAAATAATTCTCCTGTTTCCCCGCCATTTATACTAACAGGTATAAGTAGACGGTAGGGCCCGACACGATAAATTTTTTTGAGCGATCCTGCATGATTTTAGCTTTAATTGTTAAATTGCTAAAGTCATGCAGGTTGTTTTCGTAGTCCGGCCTGTACAGATTCCGGAACTTATCCTGTATATCACTGAACCCTTTGCACAATCCTCTCCTCGTAGTGAATCGCCGGCCCCAGAACCCGGCCTCTCATTTGGGCATGTTGTATTCCCGTGTAAGCGCGGGTGCACTAAAGTGAAGTATTTATGGATAAAATTTTGACGCTTGAATAAGGAATTGATTATAAATGCAGCACCGTCCGGTGTGGAAATTGCATTGCTGGAAGATAAGAAGTTAGTCGAGCTGCACCACGAAAGCGGCAACCCTAATTTTGCAGTGGGAGACCTTTATTTGGGCAAAGTAAAGAAACTCATTCCCGGCCTTAACGCCGCTTTTGTTGACGTCGGCTTCGAAAAAGACGCCTTCCTGCATTACACCGATCTCAGCCCCTACATCCGCTCGCTGCTGAAATTTACCCAGCAGTCGATCACCGACAAGTCGGAAAACTTCGATTTCGGTAAATTCAAGAACGAGCCCGAGATCGTAAAAACAGGCAAGATCACCGAAGTGCTCGGCGGCAAACCCAACATCCTCGTACAGATCCTCAAAGAACCCATTTCTTCCAAAGGCCCCAGGCTCAGCTGCGAAATTTCGCTGCCCGGCCGCTTTATCGTTATCACCCCCTTTAACAACATTGTGGCCGTATCCAAAAAGATACATTCATCGGAAGAAAGGAAAAGACTGCAAAAGATCGTAGAGGCCATCAAACCGCCCAACTTC
>JBQCFV010000139.1:0-2371 GCA_051958695.1 Chitinophaga sp.
CCATTCAGTTCAAATATGCCCATGAAAATAAATTAACGCTTTTTTTGATCTGCCGCCGCTTCGAGCTTCAGGGATTCGTGTTAACTTTGTGCGGCTGGTTTACAAAAATATACTGAATACCAGTCAGTTTCACATTTTTCAATTCTAATTTCCGTTGAGCGGTTGTGAAGAAACTCGATAAACTCATTATAAAGACCTTCGTAGGGCCGTTCGTAGCCACCTTTTTCGTGACGCTTTTTGTGCTCATCATGCAGTTCGTGTGGAAGTACATCGACGATCTCGTGGGCAAAGGGCTGGATACGCCGGTGATCGTGGAGCTGCTCATGTACACCAGCGCCAGCCTCGTGCCGCTGGCCATGCCGCTGGCCGTGCTGCTTTCTTCCA
The DNA here is from genome assembly GCA_051958695.1 of Chitinophaga sp. Classification (GTDB taxonomy): domain Bacteria; phylum Bacteroidota; class Bacteroidia; order Chitinophagales; family Chitinophagaceae; genus Chitinophaga. Next base: position 385 of record JBQCFV010000139.1, read on the forward strand.
TCATGACCTTCGGCAACCTCGGCGAGAGCTTCGAGCTGGTCGCCATCAAATCGGCGGGCATTTCGTTATTGCGTTTTATCCGACCCTTGTTCATCCTCTCCGCCTTCATCGCCCTCGGCGCATTCCTTTTCGCCAACTACATCATCCCCATCGCCAACCTGCGCGCAAAATCGCTGCTGTACGATATCACGCAGTCAAAACCCGCGTTAAATATCAAACAGGGCGTGTTTTACAGCGACATTCCTTATTACGTGATCAAGGTGGCGAAAAAAGATCCGGATAATAAAACCATCCACCAGGTAATGATCTACGACCGCTCCCCCAACGGCAACAGCAGCGAGCCCCGGCTGATACTCGCCGAAAAAGGCACCATGGAGCTGTCGCCGGACAAAAGGTATCTCAACTTCACGCTGGAGAACGGCTGGCGGTACGAAGAAAGGGAGAACAACCGCCGGAGCGGCGGCCGCGAACTGATCCGTCTCGGGTTCAAGACCTACATCAAACCGTTCGACCTGAAAGCCCTGGCATTCGACCGCCTGCCGCTGGACGCGTTCGCCTCCAACCAGCAGATGCTCAACATCCGCCAGCTGGACGAAGGGCTGGATTCCCTCCGCCGCATCGACTCCGTGTATACCCGCACCGTGCACGCCTACGTGACCACGCGTTACCCTTTTTATAAATGGAAAGACACGGGCTGGCTGGCCTCCGCGCCGCCGCTCAAGGCGGACAGGTTCCTGGACGTCATTCCTGAAAAATCGCAGCGGTACGTGATGGAGCGCGTGGAGTCCAACCTGCGCGAAGCCGAAACCTCGCTCACTTCCAGCGCGAAAGATTATTCGGACAACCAGGCCAAGATCGCGCTCTTCAAAGTGGAATGGCAGCGTAAATTTTCCCTGGCCGCCGCCTGCATCGTGATGTTCCTGATCGGCGCGCCGCTGGGTTCCATCATCCGCAAAGGCGGGCTGGGCACGCCGCTTGTGTTCGCCGTGATCTTCTTCGTGATCTTCAACATCTTTTTCATGACCGGCGAAAAAATGGCGCGTAAAGACGTGATGGCGTCGTGGAGCGGGATGTGGCTGGCCAATATCGTGCTGCTGCCGATGGCGGGATTTCTCGTGTACAAGGCCATGAATGATTCCAATCTTTTTAATAAGGAAGCGTACTTCAGGGCGTACCAGACGTTTAAAAAGAACGTGCTGCGGCGCGGGCGGAATGTGCATGAAGTGGGGAAATGAAACTGATGCGGTGCGTGAATGAGACGCACGGCTGATAACCTATAACGCATTAAAAAACGGGATGCACCGATCGGTACAGCCCGTTTTTTTATAGCTATTATAACGTTCCCTTACGCTTTCTTCACTGCCCCGGCGTACAGCCCGTTCACCGTATGCCAGTTCCCCAGGTCCCAGACAGCGCCGAGACAATCCGGGCGTTTGATCTGGTACTGCATATAATAGGCATGCTCCCACACGTCCACGCCAAGGATAGGCGTGCCGGTCTCTTTTGCCAGGCCGGTCATCAGCGGATTGTCCTGGTTGGGGGTGGAAGTAACGGCGAGGCTGCCGTCCGCTTTCACGATCACCCAGGCCCAGCCGCTGCCGAACACGCCTTTGCCGGCATCGGCGAATTTGGTTTTCAGCTCGTCCATCGAACCGAAAGCAGTGTCGATCGCTTTTTTCAGTTCGTCGGAAGGAGCAGATTTTGTACCGGACATCAGCGTCCAGAAAAGGCTATGGTTGTAATGACCGCCGGCGTTGTTGCGAACGGCGGAATCGTCCGCGGAAACTTTGGAGAGTATCTCCCCGAGACTGAGACCGGCAAATGCGCCCTGCGCTACCGCTTTATTCAGATTGTTCACATAACCGGCATGATGTTTCCCGTGGTGGATCTCCATGGTCATTTTGTCGATACCGGGTTCCAGCGCGTCTGCTGCATAAGGCAGCTCGGGCAACGCGAATGGCGGTTTGAGGGCCAGGAGTGTCTTGTT
>JBQCFV010000140.1:0-6527 GCA_051958695.1 Chitinophaga sp.
GTACGGCGCTGCATATTGGAAAGGCCCCCGCGCGGGGCCTTTTTTTATGAGGATTTATAACGTAGATTAGTAGTTGCTTAACCAGATACCATGACCATTTTTTCCAAGATCATCAAGGGGGAGATACCCAGTTACCGCATCGCCGAAAACGAGCGTTTTTACGCATTCCTGGATATTTTCCCGCTCATGGAAGGGCATACGCTGGTCATTCCCAAGGTGGAAACGGACAAGTTCTTCGATGTGAGCGACGAGCTGCTGGCGGAATGGCTGCTGTTTGCCAAGCCCATCGCGAGGGCCATTGAGGCGGCGGTGCCCTGCAATCGTGTAGGCATCAGCGTGGTAGGCCTGGAAGTGCCGCATGCGCATATGCACCTGGTGCCGATTAATTCTGCGGATGATCTGAACTTTACGCGGGCGAAGCTGAAATTGAGCCCGGAGGAGTTTAAGCAGGTACAGGAGCGGATCGTTGCCGGGTTATAGGTTTTTACAAGGTGGATACATAGAATTTGAAACCGATGCCGTGAAGCGTTTCGAGCTTCACGTCCTTATCGTCGAGGAAGTGTTTGCGGATCTTCGTAATGAACACGTCCATGCTTCTGCCCAGGAAATAATCGTCTTTTCCCCACACATGGTACAGGATCTCTTCGCGTTTGAGGGTCTTGTTGGCGTTCTCGCAAAAGAACTTCAGCAGGTCGGCCTCTTTTTGCGTAAGGCTGGCCTTGAGCTTCCCTGATTTGTCCATGAGCTTCAGCTCGCCATAGTCAAAGGTGGTTTTGCCTACGGTGAAAGTGGTACGTTTGTCCGCGTTCAGCGGGCGGGTGCGTTTGAGGAACACCTCGATGCGCAGCAGCAGTTCCTGCATGCTGAACGGTTTGGTAACGTAATCGTCCGCGCCGTGCTTGAACCCGCTGATCTTGTCTTCGTCCTGCGACTTGGAGGTGAGGAAAAGAATAGGAATAAGGTCGTTGCGCTGCCTGATCTGTTTGGCCAGTTCGAAGCCGTTTTTTTTGGGCATCACCACATCGAGCAGGCAGATGTCGTACAGGCTTTTTTGAAACGTTTTCCAGGCAATTTCGCCATCAGAGCAATGCGTCACTTCGTATCCCGATTCTTCCAGACGTTTTTTGGTAATTGCACCCAGGTTATAATCATCCTCCACTAGTAATATTCTAGCCTTCGTATCCATCTACGAAAAATATTAGGGGTGATAAAAGGAATAAAATTTCATTTGTAACGTTGCGGTTTGTTGCGCTTTACGGTACTTTTTAAAGCGCCTCGGTCTTATTTTAGTTCAAAATAAGTACATTTTCTCAATTAACAAACATCAGTCGCTCTCTTTTGTTCATTTGATGCTGCGGCTTGCAAGCCTTTCAGGGTGCTGCTGCAGAAATTTGTCCCAGCCCTTTGATTTGACGGCGTTTGCGAGCGGGCTCGTTTCCTGGAAATGATGACATACGGCCACGGCCAAAGCGTCCGTAGCATCGAGGTAATCGGGTTGCTCATTGAATTTCAGTATCCGCTGCAGCATTTGCCATACCTGCTCCTTGTTCGCGTTACCGTTGCCGGTGATCGACTGCTTGACCTTTTTCGGGGAATATTCCGCTACGCTCAAACCCGACTGCATGGCCGTGGCGATGGCGACGCCCTGCGCCCTTCCCAGCTTCAGCATGCTCTGCACGTTCTTCCCGAAGAACGGTGCTTCAATAGCGCAGCAAACCGGTTTGTGCTGCCGGATGATGCCCAGCATCCGCTCCTGTATCGCCTGCAGCCGCTCGTAATGGTCTTTCTTGGGGTTCATTTTCAGCACGTCCATTTCAATGATGCGTACCTGCTGCCCCGAAACGGCGATCAATCCGTAACCCATAATGATCGTACCGGGATCTATACCGAGAATTATTTTTGTATTGTTTGCCAAGCGGAGCCTATTTTTGCCAAAACTCTGAACTGTCTGAACAAAAGTACCAAAATAATCCTCAATTATGTGCTGGGCGGGGCCTTATGCATCTGGTTGACCTACGCCATCTATCAACAGGTGCAGCATCAGCAGAACCTGCCTGCCGCCTGGGAACATATGAAGGAAACGGTACTCGGCCGGGGCTGGGCGCTGCTGCTGCTCGTGCTCGCGATGATGTTCGTCAACTGGGGCATTGAAGCGCGCAAATGGCAGCTGCTGGTGAAGCCGCTGGAAGAAATACCCTTCAAAGTGGCCTTTGGCGCCATTCTCAGCGGGGTATCGCTTTCCGTGAACACGCCCAACCGCATCGGCGAATACGGCGGGCGCATCCTGTACCTCCGCAACCCCAACAAGCTCAAGGCCATTGCCGCCACCATCGTGGGCAGCTTTTCGCAGCTGATCATCACGGCGGTGTTCGGCATCATCGGGTTCGTATATTACGTCAACGCTTACGGCATCAACGGCCGCGGGTACTTTTCGCCGGGAATTACGGGGAAATTATTGCTGGGTACGCTGATAGTAATTTGCGCCCTCGGCATAATCCTTTATTTTCGGTTGCGGATTATCGTAAGCCTGGTGGAAAAAATTCCCTGGCTCCGGAAAATAAAGGTCTTCATACAGATCATCGCCCGGTATTCCCCGGCGGAGCTGGAAAAGCTGCTGCTGCTGAGCACCGTGCGGTACATGGTGTTCTCGGCACAATATTTGATTTTATTATATGCGTTGGGCGTGTCATTTGTGTGGTGGCAGGGCTTTTTTATGGTAAACGTGATCTATGTGGTGATGGCCGTATTGCCAACCATCGCCATCGCGGAGATCGGCCTCCGGGGAAGCGTAAGCCTCCATTTCCTCGGGCTGCTGAGCGGTAACACGGCCGGCATCCTGGCCGCCACGGTAGCCATCTGGCTGATAAACCTGGTTTTACCCGCTGCCATCGGCAGCATTTTGCTGCTGGGGGTAAAGATTTTCAAGGACAAATAGCGATCGATCGATGAAGTATTTTCTATTGTTATTTTGCGGGTTAATAGCAGCCACCGGCGCCGGCGCGCAGGACCAGCAGTTCTGCGGCATCACCAACACCAGCTTCAAAGCCGGCGAATCCATCACTTTCAAGGTATTTTACAACCTCGGCAGCGTATTCGTGGGCGCAGGCGAAGCCACCTTCACTTCCAAACTGGTACAATACAACGGTAAAGACGCTTATCATGTAGTGGGCGACGGACGCACCTACCGCACCTACGACTGGATCTTCAAAGTGCGCGACAAATACGCGAGTTATATCGATACGGCCACCATGCTGCCTATCCGCTTTATCCGCAACGTGAGCGAAGGCGGCTATACCATTTATAATAACGTAGGGTTCAACCGCGAGGCCAACACCGCCACCAGCACCAACGGCACTTTCAAAGTGCCCCATTGCGTGCAGGATGTGATCAGCGCCATCTATTACGCGCGCAACATCGACTTTTCAAAATACAAGCCGGAAGACAAGATACCCTTCACCATGTTCCTCGACGACGAAGTGTACAACATCTACATTCGGTATATGGGCAAGGAGCAGGTATCCACCCGGTACGGCACCTTCAGGGCCATCAAGTTCAAGCCCCTGCTGATCAAAGGCACCATCTTCGAAGGCGGCGAGCAAATGACCGTTTGGGTGAGCGACGACGGGAACAAGATACCCCTGCGGGTGGACAGTCCCATTTCCGTAGGCAGCATCAAGGTGGACATGATCAATTACAGCAACCTCCGCCACGCACTCAGCTCCCTGGTCAGGAAAAGATAAGCCCCGAACCGTATTCATCTTATTCTGTTATATTTGTTGCAGCCTAAAATCATTTTATGGAAGAACGTAAACCAAAGATCCTGCTGGCGGAAGACGATACCAACCTCGGCATGGTATTGAAAAATTATCTCGAGCTGAACGATTATGACGTGGAATTGTGCAGGGACGGCATCCTGGCGCTGGCCGCCTTTCGCCGCGAGAAGTTCGACATCTGCCTGCTGGACATCATGATGCCCAATATGGACGGTTTTAAGCTGGCCGAAGAGATCCGCGACGTGGACCCCGATATCCCCCTGTTCTTCCTCTCCGCCAAAACGATGAAGGAAGACATCATCCAGGGCTACAAGCTCGGGGCGGACGATTACATCTCCAAACCCTTCGACAGCGAATTGCTGCTGCTGAAAATAAAAGCCATCCTCAAACGCAACCAGGAGCTGAACAGCAAAGAAGAAGAGCAGTTCGAGTTCAACATCGGGCAATATCATTTCAATTCAAGGCTCCGCACCCTTTCAAAAACCGGCGACAGCCATACGCTTTCACCTAAGGAAAACGAGCTGCTGCACATGCTTTGCGAGCACAAGAACGATCTGCTGCCCCGCGAAGTGGCGCTGAAAAAGATATGGGGCAGCGATACCTATTTTAACGGCAGAAGCATGGACGTGTACATCGCCAAATTGCGGAAATACCTGAAAGACGATCCGAATATCGAGATCGTGAATATCCATGGTAATGGGTTCAGGTTAGTAGTGAAAGATTAAACGAACTCTTTTATAAAGAAACGGGCTTACCAAATGAATGTTTCCTGTTGTATGGAAGCTGTTCAAAATGGTAAGCCCGTTTTTATTTCAAAAAAAGTGATGGAAAATGTTTGGAGAATACTGATGGACTTCGCCTGTTGAAGGCTCTGTTCAGGTAAGGTGTTAACACCTCGCGTATCAACCGGCATGATGACTTCGCCTATTGAAGCCTTTTCAGGTAGGTGTGAATACCTTACGTATCGACCAGATGATCGTCGTCGCCCGTTGAAGGCTCGCCCATACAAGGTGTTAACACCTATCAACCGGCATAAAGCCTTCTTCCTATTTGTAACGCCTGTTCAGAACAACAAATTGGAACCGCCTTTCAACGGGTTTTTCCCGAGATGCGCGTACGCTTTTTCCGTCACCTCACGCCCGCGAGGCGTACGTTTGATAAAACCTTCCTGTAACAGGAACGGCTCGTACACTTCTTCCAGCGTGCCCGCTTCTTCCCCCACTGCGGTGGCAATGGTGGTAATGCCCACCGGGCCGCCTTTAAAATTCTCGATGATCACGTTCAGGATGCGGTTGTCCATTTCATCCAGGCCGTATTCATCCACACTCAAGGCTTTCAGGCTGAACTGCGCGATCTCCAGGTCTATCACGCCGTTCCCCATCACCTGGGCAAAGTCGCGCACGCGCCGCAGCAGACCGTTGGCGATACGCGGCGTACCGCGCGAACGGCGGGCGATCTCCGATGCGGCGTCCGAAGTGATCTTCGAGCCCAGCAGCCCGGCCGCACGCCAGATGATCTTTTGCAAAGTAGCGGCGGAATAATATTCCAGCCTGCTTTTGATGCCGAAGCGGCTCAGCAGGGGCGCGGTAAGCAGGCCGGAGCGCGTGGTGGCGCCTACCAGCGTAAAAGGATGCAGGTTGATCTGTACGGAACGGGCGTTGGGGCCGGAATCGATCATGATGTCTATCCGGTAATCCTCCATCGCGGAGTAAAGATATTCTTCCACCACCGTGCTTAGCCGGTGGATCTCGTCTACGAACAATACGTCGCTGGGCTCGAGGTTGGTACGCAGGCCCGCAAGGTCGCCTGGCTTTTCGATCACGGGACCCGAAGTTTCGCGGATGTTCACGCCCAGCTCGTTGGCCACGATGCGCGAAAGGGTGGTTTTGCCCAGGCCCGGGGGGCCGTGGAAAAGGATGTGGTCCAGCGCTTCGCCGCGCATTTTGGCCGCTTTGATGAATACCTTGAGGTTTTCAATGATCTGTTCCTGCCCGGAGAAATCCACGATCTCTCTGGGCCTGATGCTGTTCTCAAATTCTTTCTCAGCGGCGCTCAGCCGGTTCTCATCTGGTCTCAGGTTTGAATTGGACATATCTTCGCCTTTCATCACCAAAAGTAATGAGAAATTGCAGAGGATATTTCCTTTATTTTTATCGAAATCTTTATCATCCATGAAATTAAGCGCACTATGCCTTTTAGCCGTGCTGGCGGCGGGAACCGTGCCCGCCCAGGCGCAGAAGATCAGTGAACAGGAAGTGGGCCGCATCATCGGCACGCTGGCGGCGGACAGTATGCAGGGCCGCATGACCTACACGCCCGGCATTGAAAAGGCTTCTCTTTTTATTGAAGAAGAATTTCGTAAAGCCGGCCTGGAGCCGCTTCCGGGGCAAACGGATTTCCGGCAGCGGTTCATTACCAGCAACAGGAAAGTATTGCCGCCCGATTCTGCCGAAGCCGTTGAGGAGCCCAAATTCCTCCACAACGTGGCCGGCATGATCAAAGGCAGCGGCAAGCCGGACGAATACGTGATCTTCTCCGCGCATTACGATCACATCGGCATCCGCGAAGCCGTGGAGGAAGACAGCATTGCCAACGGTGCGGACGACGATGCCTCGGGCGTTACCGCCGTGATATTGCTGGCGGATTATTTCAAACAGCATCCGCCCGTGCGCAGCGTGATTTTCGTAACGTTCACCGCGGAAGAGATCGGCGGTTTCGGCTCGCGTTATTTTTCCCGCCAGCTCGATCCCGCGC
>JBQCFV010000141.1:0-2839 GCA_051958695.1 Chitinophaga sp.
AGCGCCACCAGGAGGTCGGAAGTATGACCGATGGCGGGGTTGGCGGAAATGCCGGAAAACCCGTCGGAGCCGCCGCATTCAAGCCCCAGCACGATGCGCGAAAGGGGAGCGGGCCTGCGTTCGAGCTTGTTGGCTTCCACCAGCGCGAGAAAAGTATCTTTAATGGCGTTGGACAGCATATTAAATTCCGATCCGCTGGTTTGCTGCTCATATACCAGCACCGGTTTGGAAAAGTTTGGGTTGAGCTTTTTCAGCGCGGCTTGCAGGATAGACACCTGCGCGTGCTGGCAGCCGAGGCTCAGCACGGTGGCGCCCGCCACGTTAGGATGGTGTATGTACCCGGCCAGCAGCGCGCAAAGCGCGTCCGAATCCTGGCGGGTGCCGCCGCATCCGCCTTCGTGGGTGAGGAACTTCACGCCGTCGATGTTCGGGAACACCGGGTTGCGTTTGGCCGATGCGGCCGCGCTTTCCGGCTGATAATTTTTCACCGCGTCGAGATTGCCGCTTTTGTAAAGGTTCACCAGGTCCGTCACCTGTTCGTTGTATACCTCGGTGGGCGCGAAGCCCAGCCCTTTTTCAAAAGCGGTTTTAATAACGCCCACGTTCCTGTTCTCGCAAAATACCATCGGTATCACGAGCCAGTAATTGCGCGTCCCTACCTGCCCGTCTTCCCGGTGAAAACCGTTGAAGCTGCGCTGTTTCCAGCGGCTGACGTCAGGCTGCTGCCAGGCGATGCTGCCGTCTTTATCATGAAAAGCGTTCGCGTCGTGCTGCAGGTTTTTGACGGTGATGGGCTCGCCTTCCAGGATGTCTGTAACGGCCTTGCCCACGAGCACGCCGTACATGAGTACGGGATCGCCCGCCTGTAGCGGTTTTACGGGGAATTTATGTTTTGCGGGAATGTTCTGCTTCAATTGAATCGTCGAGCCGTTAAACTGAATATCCTGCCCTGCCGGTAAATCTTGTAAAGCCACCAGCACATTGTCTTTCGGATGGATCTGAAGATACGTGTTCATGATTTGCAAAATAGCGTATTTGAAGACGCCGCATTAATACTAAAATCTTTTTTTGTGATTGGATATTAACCCGTACAAAGTTACGGAAGAGCGGGCTGAAAACCGTGTGTGAGCAGGGGAAAACACCGGGAACAGACGGTTTTATGGCAATTGAATGCAAACGTTTGCATTTTTGGTTAATTCGTGGTATCTTTCCGGGGTATCAACCAGGATTGGTTATTTTTTACTGCATAAGGAACATTTTAAAATCCACTTTTTGATGAACACGTCTGTTGAAACACGATACGCAAGCAGCCCGCAGGAAGCAAAAACCTGGGACACCGCGCAAACAAGGGAAGCACTTTTGATCACCCCTCTTTTTATCGAAGACCAGGTAAAGCTGGTATACAGCCACTACGACCGTTTTATCACCGGCGGCGTAATGCCCGTAAAAAAGGCCGTGAAGCTGGAAACGGTGGACCCGCTTAAGGCAGAATATTTCCTGGAGCGCCGCGAGCTCGGCATCATCAACACCGGCGGCGCCGGTAAGGTGAGCGTGGACGGCGAAGTATTCGAGATCGGGTTCAAAGAAGCGCTGTACATCGGCAAAGGCAAAAAAGAGATCGTTTTTTCCAGCAACAGCGGCGCCGAACCGGCCCGTTTTTATATCAACTCCACGCCCGCTCACATGACCTATCCCACCCGCCGCATCACCCGCGCGGAAGCGGATGTGGTTACGCTGGGCGCGCAGGAAACTTCCAATCACCGCACCATCAACAAACTGCTGGTAAATTCCGTACTGCCCACCTGCCAGCTGCAGATGGGGATGACGGAGCTGAAGCCCGGCAACACCTGGAATACCATGCCCGCGCATACGCACGACCGCCGCATGGAAGTGTATTTTTATTTCGAAGTGCCCGAAGGCCAGTCCGTATGCCACTTCTGGGGCGAGCCGCAGGAAACGCGCCACATCTGGATGCAGAACAACGAAGCGGTGATCTCCCCGCCCTGGTCCATCCACTCCGGCGCAGGCACCAGCAACTACACGTTCATCTGGGGCATGGCCGGCGAAAACCTGGACTATGGCGACATGGACCATTGCGCTATTCCCGACCTGAAATAAACGCTGACGCCGTTCTAACGGTTACGCATATACTGTAATAACTGATACTAAGATCCATGAAGAAATTCACTCAATGGTGCGTATGCTCCTGCATCGCGCTGGGCCTGGCTTTTCCCGTTGCCGGCCAGCAACGCCTTCTTCCTGATTCGATCATGGCCTCCATGAAAAAGGTGGCCGACTGGCAGTTCCGCTACCTTGAAAAGGAAGGCTGGAAACACGCCAAAACCGACTGGACGAACGGCGCGCTCTATGCCGGCGTATACGCGTTCGCCGAGTACGCCAACGAACCGAAATATTTCCAGCGGCTCATCGGCATTTCCGAAGACAACAACTGGGATGCGGGCCGCCGCCGCTTTTTTGCGGACGAATATTGTGTGGCGCAAACCTATTCGCAGCTCTACGGCGTTTACGGCGAGGACTATATGATCAGCCGCTGGCGCAGGCTGGCGGACAGCATCGTAGCGCAGCCGCATACCGAAAGCCTGGAATGGAAGAACAGCATTCACCTCCGCGAGTGGGCCTGGTGCGACGCACTGTTTATGGGACCTCCCGCGCTGGCTTATCTTTCCACCGTTACCGGCGAACCGAAATATCTGCAAACCGCCATCAAATTATGGTGGAAAACTTCCGACTTCCTTTACAGCAAGGAAAATCATCTCTACTTCCGCGACGGCCGTTACTTCGACCAGAAGGAAAAGAACGGCCAGCCCGTATTCTGGAG
>JBQCFV010000142.1:0-4813 GCA_051958695.1 Chitinophaga sp.
CTCTTTTTTGACCTGCTCCATGCCGCTGACGTCGGAGAAATTGATGTCGGGCTTTTGCATGAAGAGCGATATTTCGTCGTCGCCCGCTTCGTCTTCCGAGAACGGCGCCTGCTGCCCGCGTACACGCAACTGCGCGTCCAGCTCTTCGTCGGTGAAGTTGGGATACTGTTCGAGCAGGCGCTGATAGGTGTCCCGCGCGTTGTCCCAGGCGTTTTCCTTCAGCGAAGAGCGGGTATAGAGCAGCAGCACATCGAGATTGTCGGGCTGCGTTTTCAGGAGATCTTCGAGTATCACATTGCAGGTGGCGTAGGCTTCTTTGCGGTAATACACTTTGGCAAGACCGATCAGCGCCTTGTCGTTCTGCTCAATGCCCAGTGCTTCGAGATATTCTTTTTCGGCTTCTTCGAGCCGGTTCAGGTGGAAAAGCGTTTCCGCGAGATGAAGCCTTAAAGGGATGTTGTCCGGCGAAAATTTAAGGGCTTCCCGGAGGCTGTCTATAGTGCTTTGTGTCATGTCTGAACTAAGGTATCAAATAAATTATAAATTGAAAAAGAAGGGTGTTATGCTGTTGTAGATCAAAAAATTAGATCAGCAGCACATCTATGCGGTGCGCCATCACGATCTGCGAGGCGTCCGACCAGGAAAAGACGGTAAAATACCCGTCCTGCGAGGCAACAAGGGCCTGCGCGTCGCGCTGGTCGTGCACGAACTGCGCGGCGGACAAATGCCGGGTGCCGCCGATCCGCGAAGGGTGCATCAGCAAAGGCGTGCCGCCGGCTACCGGTTCACTGAGCAGCACTTCCTCCACTGAAGTGGAGCTGAAGGCGCGCGTGATCTTTGCGCCGAACGCCAGCAGCTCCTGCCGGTCGTTGATCACCGTGGCGCCGTCCACCGCCGTCAACCCCGTAATATTATCCACTTCGCGGCGGAGCGCGTTTTGCCAGTAGATCTCGCTGGCCACGTCGCCTTCCAGCCGGATAAGATCGGCTACTCCGGCAAACGCAGGGTTCACGGGGTATTGCAGGGGATGGATCACGGATTCCTTCCACCGGTCGTTGCCCGCAGGCGTCACCAGCAGAAGGCCGCCGCGTTTATGCGCCCGCATGCTCACGGCGATCTGTATCAGCACGTTCGTGGGATCGTTCCACAAAGGCGAGGAGTTCACGCCCAGCAGCGTCGCCAGCATGCCTGGACAATCGTCGCTGATGCCGGAATGTTCGTCCACCACCTTCACGCTGTCGCCCTGCAGTACCGCCACGTTGATGAACTTGCCCAGTCCTGCTACGCGGCGGTGCTTTATCACCAGCAGGCCCGGCTCGCTCACGTCCAGCACAAAACAGTAATTGGGCAGGTTGATGGTGGTGCCCCAGATATATAGTTCTTCGCCTTCCTGCCATACGCCTACGTGCACGCCGGCGCGCTCCACGCCGGGCGCCAGCTTGGCCAGCACTTTGGGAGTGAGAGGAAGACGCTGTTCGAATAACAAAGGTTTGCCGGTCTGCGAAGGATGCAGGTACGCGAGGGAAATGCGGGTAGGGATGCCTTCCTCCCGGCGGAGGCTGGCCCAGAACGCCACGTCGATCATCTTGTCGATCACGGGGCTGCATGGCACGGCCGCAAGTTCGTTCTCGCTGTTCGCTTTGGCGGCTGTAAAGTGTTTCCGGAAATGCGCTTCTATCGTTCCCGCCACGTTGATGGCGGCTTTATAAGTAGTTCCGTTCTTCAGGTCCATGTGCTTCTCAATTCGTGGCTAATTTAGACTTTTTCAGGGCAAGTACCGGATTTGTTATATCTTGTCGCAACCGTGCCACCCCCGATGACGAGACCGCTTGTTCTCCATATCATTTTATTGCTTGCGTTTACAGGGGCCTATGCTCAGTTACAGCAGCCGTACATCCTGAACGGCTCCGCTACCCAGCGGACGTGTAACTGCTATGTGCTTACCAACGACGAGCTGAACCAGAGCGGCACCGCCTGGAACAAGAACCTCATCGACCTCACGCAGTCCTTCGATTATGTATTCGAGATCAACCTCGGCTGCAAGGACGGCCCCGGCGCCGACGGCATCGGGTTTATCCTCCAGACGGAAGGCACCAATCTTGGCGCAACCGGTGGCGGCCTCGGATTTAAAGGCATTTCCCCCTCGCTGGGGGTATTGATAGACACCTGGCAGAACGAAGCGGAAAACGACCCGCCTTGGGACCATCTGGCCGTTCAGATGAACGGGATAAGCGATCACCTGCTTCCCGGCGGCGACCTGGCCCCGCCCGTAATGCTCATCGAAGGCAACGAGAACATCGAGGATTGCAGGTGGCACCTGTTCCGCATCGAATGGAACGCCGTAACGCATATGCTGCGCATCAGCATCGACAACGAACGGAGGATCACCATCAACAAAGACCTGATAGCGGACATCTTCGGCGGCAAGCCGAAAGTGTATTGGGGCTTTGCCGGTTCCACCGGCGGCTCTACCAATGTGCAGCAGTTCTGCGCCGCGCTGCATCCTTCCTTCAACTTCAACGGCGGCCAGATATTCTGCGACGGCACGCCCGTAACGTTCAGGGACAATTCCAGCTCCTTCGGCTCCATTACCCGCTGGCATTGGGACGTGGGGGACGGTACGCAGCTCGCCGTGCCCGCGCCGCCTGCGCACTTATATGCGAAAGCGGGCAAGTACCAGGTGAAGCTTGTGATAGAAGACAACAGCGGCTGCATTTCCGATACGCTCAAAAACACGGTTACCATCGGCTCGTACCCCGAAGTGAAATTCGGGCCGCAGCCGCTTTGCCTCGGCGACCCGTTGCAAATGAAAGACGAAACGGAGGTGCTGGTAGGCACCGCCGCAAAATGGTCATGGGATTTTGGCGGCGGCAATACCGCCGATGTACAGCACCCGCTGGCACCGTTCACCGCGCCGGGCAGTTATCCCGTACACCTCGAAGTAACGAGCGCCGAAGGCTGCGCCAGCGAGGCCACGCAAATGATGTCCGTATACCCCACGCCGGAGATCAGCGGCATCGGGAGGAATGCCTGCATCGGCGACGAGAACCTGTTCAAAGGCATCAACCGCACGCCGCATATCAATATCGCGCAGTGGTACTGGAGCATTGGGGAAGATACCCTTTGGCAGAAGAACGCGGTGTACCGGTTTCCCGCGGGCGGGAAATACCCTGCCAAAGTGCACGCCGTTTCTGAAGACGGCTGCGTGGCCAAACCCATAGATCTGCAGGTGGCCGTAACCGACCTCAACCTGCGCGCCGGCCGCGACACGCTGATCGCAAAAGGCCAGCCCCTGCAGCTCAATGCGCTGGCGGACGGGGAAGGACTGTACTACCAATGGACGCCGTACACCGGTCTCAACAATCCTTATATCGCCGACCCCATCGCCGTGTTGCAGAAAGACCAGCTGTACAACGTGATCGTTACCTCGCCCGAAGGCTGCCGCGAAGAAGGGCAGCTGTTCGTGAAAGTATATACCGGTCCCGAATTTTACGTGCCCACCGGCTTCACGCCCAACCACGACGGTGTGAACGATTATTTCAAAGTGATCGCGCCCGGCGTGCCAAAGCTCGACTTCTTCCGGCTCTGGGACCGCTGGGGCCGCCTCGTTTGGGAAACCTCCTCGCTGTCCGCCACCTGGGACGGCACTATCAAAGGCGATCCTGCCCCGGCCGGTACTTATGTGTGGATCGTGCAGGGCGCCGATTACCAGGGCCGCGTGTTCAACCGGCGCGGTACGGTTACGCTTATCCGGTAAAAACTTTTCGGAGCAGATTTTTGCCTTTTCATGGTACCCCATGTTCATTTCTGCCGGTAACTTCACTACATCTTTCCTGGCATACGCATAATTATCATTCGTCGTAATCCCAATCGAACCTTAAATCAGAAAGAATATGGTCAGGAAAATCATACTGCTCGCGCATTGCCTCGCGATCGGCGTTAGCAGCCTCTTCGCGCAAAAGAAACCCAACATCCTCGTTATTTTCGGAGACGATATCGGCCAGAGCCAGATAAGCGCCTACACGATGGGGCTGATGGGCTACCGCACGCCCAACATCGACCGCATTGCCAAAGAAGGCGCCTTGTTTACCGATGCTTACGGGCAGCAAAGCTGCACGGCCGGCCGCGCTTCGTTTATCCTCGGCATGGAACCCTTCCGCACCGGCCTGCTCACCATTGGCATGCCTGGCGACCCGCATGGCATTACCGACTGGATGCCCACCATCGCCAATGTGATGAAAGCGCAGGGATACGGTACGGCGCAGTTCGGCAAGAATCATCTCGGCGACCAGGATAAGCACCTGCCAACCAGGCATGGTTTCGACGTTTTCTTCGGCAACCTTTACCATCTCAACGCCGAAGAAGAGCCGGAAGGATATTTTTATCCGAAAGACCCCAGCTTCAAGAAAAAATACGGCCCGCGCGGCGTGCTCAAATCCTCCGCGGATGGCAAGATCGAAGATACAGGCCCGCTCAATACCAAAAGAATGGAAACGATAGACGAAGAATTTCTGGCTGCCGCTAAAAAGTACATAGATGAGCAGGCGAAGCAGGACAAACCGTTCTTTGTCTGGTTTAACACCACGCGCATGCACGTATGGACCCACCTGAAACCTTCGTCCGTTGGGCGTACCGGCAAAGGGGTCGAAGCGGACGGTATGGCCGAGCACGACGAGATGGTAGGAGAGCTGTTGAAGCAGCTCGATGATCTGGGCATCGCCGACAATACCATCGTGCTGTATACTACCGTCAAGGTCGCGGAAGTCTCTACCTGGCCCGACTGCGTGATGTTTCAGTTGAAGGGCGATAAAGG
>JBQCFV010000143.1:0-2150 GCA_051958695.1 Chitinophaga sp.
TATGAAAGATAAAAATTTTATGCCTATTTTGTTTCGTACATGCTTTGTAAACTATTAAACAGGTCTATATTCAAAAGGTCTATGAAGAAACTATTTATTTTGCTGTTCGCTGCTTCGGTGGCGAACGCCCAGGAATGGAAACCGGTACCGGGAAAGATCAGCACGCCATGGGGCGAGCAGCTCAACCCTGACAGCGCTTTGCAGGAATACCCGCGCCCGCAGTTCGTGCGCGATAACTGGAAAAATCTCAACGGTTTATGGAATTACGCGCTCACGCCGCGCGATGCCGGCGTGCCGGAGCAGTGGCAGGGGAAGATACTGGTGCCTTTCGCCATCGAGTCTTCGCTGTCGGGCGTGGGCGAAACCGTTGGTAAAGACCAGCTGTTGTGGTACCGGCAGTCGTTTGAGCTACCCGCCGGTTCCAAAGGCCGCAAAACGCTGCTGCATTTCGGCGCGGTGGACTGGAAAGCGGACGTGTACGTGAACGGTCAGCTGGCCGGAACGCACACCGGCGGCTTCGATCCTTTTTCCTTCGACATCACCCCGCTGCTCAAAAAAGGGAAAAAGCAGGAGCTGACCGTAAAGGTATGGGACCCGACGGACGAAGGCCCGCAGCCCCGCGGCAAACAGGTACGCAAGCCCGAAGGCATCTGGTATACGCCGGTAACCGGCATCTGGCAGACCGTGTGGCTCGAAACCGTGCCCGGCACTTATCTTTCCGCCGTTCACCAGACGCCGGACATCGATGCAAAAACGCTCACCATTTCCAGCACGGTGGTAAACCCCGCGCAGGACGATAATGTAGTATTTTCCGCCTGGAAGAACGGTGAAAAAGTAGCCGAAGCGGAAGCCGCGCCTGGCGCCACCGCGGTGCTGAACATCGGCGACCCGCATTTGTGGAGCCCTTCCGATCCTTTCCTGTACGACCTGAAAATGAGCATCGTGCGGAAGGGTAAAGCGGTAGACGAAGTGGATAGTTATTTCGCGATGCGCAAGATCTCCCTTGGCAAAGACGCGCAGGGCGTACAACGCATGCTGCTCAACAATAAATTCCTTTTCCAGTACGGCCCGCTCGACCAGGGCTGGTGGCCCGACGGTCTTTATACCGCGCCTTCCGACGAAGCGTTGAAATTCGACGTGGAAAAAACGAAGGAGATGGGCTTTAACATGATCCGCAAGCACATCAAGGTGGAACCGGCGCGCTGGTACTATCACTGCGACAAGCTGGGCATCATGGTCTGGCAGGACATGCCGAGCGGCGACCTCGGCAACCGCTGGGAGCAGCGCCCGGGCATCGTGGGCCGCGCTACTGATAAAAAACGCAGCGCCGAATCAGAAAAATATTACCGCGAAGAATGGGACAGGATCATGAATGTGCTGCACAACACCCCGTCCATCGTGGTGTGGGTGCCGTTCAACGAGGCCTGGGGCCAGTTCAAAACAAAAGAGATCACCGAATGGACGATGAAAAAAGATCCTTCGCGTCTTGTGAACAGCGCCAGCGGCGGCAATTTCGAGCATACCGGCCATATCATCGACCTGCATAATTATCCTGATCCCGTTATGCCTGATCCTGAAATATATGGCAAGGCAGACAGGGCTATCGTACTGGGCGAGTTCGGCGGGCTGGGCCTGCCGGTGGACGGGCATGTGTGGCAGCAGAAGGACAACTGGGGCTACCAGACCTTCAAAACCGCGCAGGAGCTGTTCAGCCGCTACGGCGATTATATGATCAAGCTGGAATCGCTGATCAAAATAGGGCTTTCCGCCGCCGTATACACGCAAACCACTGACGTGGAAGTGGAAACGAACGGGCTGATGACCTACGACCGCAAAATATTCAAGAACCCGGTGGAATCGTTCCACAACGTGCATGAGAAACTCTACCAGGCGGGGCTGGTAACGATGCCGTAAATAAATATTGATATTATAGATGCAAACGCCCGGTTATTTCGCAGGAAACAGCCGGGCGTTTGCCGTTCATGCATTTTTTGCGGGGAAATACTTCCTTCCGGC
Organism: Chitinophaga sp.; assembly: GCA_051958695.1. Taxonomy (GTDB): domain Bacteria; phylum Bacteroidota; class Bacteroidia; order Chitinophagales; family Chitinophagaceae; genus Chitinophaga. Next base: position 2,017 of record JBQCFV010000143.1, read on the forward strand.
GGCCGATTCGTACCGGTCGTGTAACAACTTTGGGGCGAAGTGGGCGAATCTGATTATATTCGGCCCCTGAAACCAACCAACGTTAAAAAAAGTCACTGTTTATGAAACGTAAATTTCTGTTGCTGGCGCTTGCG
>JBQCFV010000144.1:0-3547 GCA_051958695.1 Chitinophaga sp.
TCACCGGCGTTTTCCAGATGGATGCCGCCGCGTTCGCCAGGTTCATCGAAGAAATAAAAAAATTCATCGGCAGCTTCGTGCTCAACGCGCTACCGCCCGGATATTTTTTTGCAACGGCATTAACCAAACAGTTAAATAAAAGAGTTAAATATGAAACCGTTCCTCCCGCTGCTATTGCTCACCGCCTGCCTGCAGGCTTCCGCGCAGCAGCCCTTCACGCTGGACTCCGCCTGGGCTTCCGCCCAGCGGCACTACCCGCTGCTAAAGCAGCAGGAAGTCACCGACCAGGTAACGGCCCTTCAGCTCCGCAACATCAGGACCAATTACCTGCCGCAGGTGGAGCTCAACGGAAAGGCCAGCTACCAGTCGGAAGTTGTGAGCATCCCCATCAAGCTGCCCAACGTAAACATCCCGACGCTGCCCAAAGACCAGTACAACGCCACGGTAGACGTACGCCAGATGATCTACGACGGCGGCGCAACGGCCGGCCAGCGCGAATTGCAGCTGGCGCAGCAGCAAGCGGACAAACAAAAGGTGGAAGTGGAAATGCACCAGCTCCGCCAGCAGGTGATGCAGGTGTTTTTTAACGCGCTCATCTGGGAAGAGCATATCAACGCCCGCAAACAAATGATCGAAGAAGTGAAACAACGCATGGAACGCGTGCAGGCGGGAGTGGACAACGGCACGGTGCTCGCCAGCCAGGTGGACATCCTGAAAGCGGAATTGCTCAAAGCCGGCCAGCAGCTCGAAGAAGCCGTCAACGGAAAAGCCACTGCGATCAACATGCTGGCGCTGCTAACGGGAAAGGGTGCACGCGAAATTCAAACGCTGCAAATGCCAGAGGCCGCCGCTTCTCCGGATCAGCAGATCAGCCGGCCGGAGCTGGAGCTTTACCGCCTGCAAACCGGTGTGCTGCGGCAGCGGTCGAAGCTCACGAACGCCAAAAGCCTCCCGAAGATCAGCGCCTTCGCGCAGGGCGGCTACGGAAGGCCGGGCCTCAATGTGCTGGACAATAAATTCGATTTCTATTACATCGGCGGCCTCCGCCTGCAATGGACGCTCTGGAACTGGCGCTACAACCGCACCGAGCGCGACATTCTGCGGGTACAGGAGCAGTCGCTGCAATCGCAGTCGGAAACCTTCACGCTGCAAACAAGATCGCAATTGCTGCAGCAGTCGGGCGAGATCGCCACGCTGGCCTCGGCGATGGAAAAGGACAAAGACATCGTAGTGCTGCGCACGAAAGTAAAGGACGTGTCCGCCGCGCAGCTGGACAACGGCGTGCTGACCGTGCATGATTACCTCACGGACCTTTTCGCGGAAACGCAGGCCGTGATCACGCAAAAAACGCACGAGATACAATGGGTGTACGCCACTATTCATTACCAGGTCACTAAAGGATATTAATCATGAAAACGAACATGACAAGGCATATGCAACAGGTTTCAAACCGGAATTTTGTACCGGCAAAAACGGCGGCCGCGGCATTTTTCATCGCGGTGTGTTTTGCCGCCTGCTCGGGCGACGACAATGCGGCGGACGCATACGGGAATTTTGAGTCCACGGAAGTGATCGTATCGGCGGAAGCCACCGGCCGCCTGCTGAGCTTTGACGTGGAAGAAGGCGCGGTGCTCGCCGCGAATACGCTCGTGGGCGGCATCGATTCCACCCAGCTGAAACTCCGAAAAGACCAGCTGGGCGCGAATATCAAAGCGGTGCTCAGCAAAACGCCGGACGTTTCCCCGCAGCTGGCCGTCATCCGCCAGCAGATCGCCACGCAGCAAAAAGAAAAGAAACGCATCGAGAACCTGCTCAAAGCCAATGCCGCCACGCCCAAACAGCTGGACGACATCAACGCGGCCATCGCCGTGCTGGAAAAACAGTACGCGTCAACCGCTTCGTCGCTCAGCACGCAGGTAAGCGGCATTTCCAGCGAAACGCAGCCGCTGCGCGTGCAGGTGGAGCAGGTGAAAGAGCAGCTGGCGCAGTCGCGCGTGGTGAACCCGGTGAACGGCACCGTGCTGGTGAAATACGTGGAAGAAGGCGAAGTGGTGACCTACGGTAAACCGTTGTACAAGATCGCGGACATGCAGACCATGTACCTGCGTGCATACGTGAGCGAAAACCAGCTTCCCCGCGTAAAAACGGGCCAGCAGGTAAACGTGCAGCTCGATCAGCCGGACGGCACGCTCAAAACGCTGCCCGGCACCATCAGCTGGATCTCCTCGGAAGCGGAGTTTACGCCGAAAACCATCCAGACGCGCGAGGAACGCGTGCATATCGTATACGCCCTGAAAGTGCGTGTACAGAACGACGGCAGCCTGAAGATCGGCATGCCGGGAGAAATGAGGATCGCCACAAAATAACCGTTATGCAACCGATCATCGTTGAACATATCCACAAAAGCTTCGGGGACGTAAAAGCCCTGCATGATATCACCTTCACCGTCAACGAAGGCGAGCTGTTCGGTCTTATCGGTCCTGACGGCGCCGGCAAAAGCACCCTGTTCCGCATCCTCGCCACGCTGCTGCTGGCCGACAAAGGCAACGCCAGCGTGAACGGGAGGGACGTGGTGAAAGACTACCGCCACATCCGCCGTGAAACCGGTTACATGCCCGGGCGGTTCTCTCTTTACCAGGACCTTACCGTGGAAGAGAACCTGAACTTTTTCGCGACCATTTTCAATACCACCGTGGAAGAAAATTACGGGCTGATCAAAGACATCTACGAGCAGATCGCGCCCTTCGCCAAACGCCCTGCGGGCAAGCTTTCCGGCGGCATGAAGCAGAAGCTCGCCCTTTGCTGCGCGCTGGTGCACAAACCGGGAGTGCTGTTCCTCGACGAACCCACCACCGGCGTAGACCCTGTATCGCGGAAAGAATTTTGGGACATGCTGCAACGCCTGAAAACAAAAGGTATCCCTATCCTCGTATCTACCCCTTATATGGACGAAGCCGTGCTCTGCGACCGCGTGGCGCTTATCCAGAAAGGAAGCATCATGCAGATAGACACGCCGGCGCGCATCGTGGAAGGTTTTGGCATGCCGGTATGGGCCATGAAAGCCAACAACATGTACCGGCTCATCCGCGACCTGCGGGCCTTTGACGGGGTGCATAGCTGCTACGCCTTTGGCGAATACCTGCATGTTACGATCAATACGGACCTGGACAATGTAAAGGCATACCTCGCGCCGCTGGGCCACGAAGGATTGGAAATACGGCCGGCCACGCCCGGCATCGAAGACGCATTTATGCAGCTCATGCAGGAACAAAACGAATTGACATGAACGAATACGCGATCGTGACAAAAGATCTTACCAAAAAATTCGGCGATTTTACCGCCACCAACGCCATCACTTTTGAAGTGGGGAAGGGGGAGATCTTCGGTTTTCTCGGCGCGAACGGCGCCGGCAAAACCACCGCCATGCGCATGCTTTGCGGCCTGCTGAAACCCAGCAGCGGCGAAGCGAAGGTGGCCGGGTACGACATCTACACGCAAACGGAGCAGATCAAAAAACGCATCGGGTACATGAGCCAGAAATTTTCAT
>JBQCFV010000145.1:0-10107 GCA_051958695.1 Chitinophaga sp.
GCTTCTCTTGCGCTTGCCACGGAGTCGCCGTTGTGCCTTCGCAGGTGCTCGGCGTTCGTGATCAGCAGCACCGCGTTGGAGATCGACACGCCCACGGACATGATGATGCCCATATACGATTGCAGGTTGAGCGTGCTGCCCGTGATGGTCAGCAGCAGCAGCGAACCGAGTATCACCGCGGGCACGGTGGTAAGCACTACGAACGATACGCTGAACGACTGGAAGTTGGCCGCGAGCATCAGGAATATCACTACCACCGCCACGATCAGCCCGCTCTGCAGGTTGTCCAGCGTTTCGGTGAGGGTGTTGGTCATGCCGACCGGCTCTACGGTAAGCCCGCGCGGCAGCTCGCCCAGCGAGGCGATGGCCGCTTTTACATCGTTCGCGGCAGTGCCGAGGTCTTTATCGTTCAGGTTGGCGGTAACGGACAGCATGGGCATGGCGCCGAGGTTGTCGTTCTCGCCGTAAGTGGTTTCCTCCCGGATGGTGGCCACATCGCCCAGCACGGGCCTGGCGGCGCTTTTCAGCAGCGGTATCTCCGCGATCTGGTCGATGCTGTTCATCTTGTTTTCCGGTATCTGCACCTGCACGGCGTACATGAGACCGGCCTTTTCGTCCACCCACACGTTCTTTTCCGTGTAGCGGGAGGAAGAGGTGGAGGTCACGAGCGAACGCGTCACGTCCGTCATGTCCACGTTCAGCTGCGCCAGCCGCCTGCGGTCCACGTCCACGCTGATGGCAGGGTATTTCGTGCTTTGCACCAGCTGCACATCGCGCATGTAAGAGATCTCTTTCAGCTTGGCGATCATCTTTTCCGCATATGCTTCGTTCTGTTTTTTATTCCTGCTGGATATGCGCACTTCCACCGGCGTAGGCGAGCCTTGCGCCAGTATCTTGTCCGTCAGCTCGATGGGCTCGAAAGAAAGGTGCACGTCGGGCGCGCGTTCCTTCATCTTTTCACGTATCCTGTCTTTCAGCTCGTCCAGCTCGAAATGTTTTTCCTTGTTCAGGCTCACCTGCATCACCGCTTCGTGCGGGCCTGCCATGAAGAGATAGATCGGGCTTACGGAAAACAGCCCCGGGTGCTGGCCTACATAAGCGGAAGTGATGGCGATGTTTTCTTTTCCTACGACTTCTTCTATCACTTTCAGCGCGGTAAGCGTTTTGGCTTCGGTGCGTTCCATGCGCGTGCCCTGGTCCACCTTCATCCTGATCTGGAACTGGCCGCCGTTGGTGCGCGGCAATACGTCGCGCCCGATGCCGGACAGCAGCCAAACCGCCAGCCCGCTGATGATCACGAGGTAAGCGATCACAATGGGCACGCGGTACGGCATGATGCGGTCGATAAAACGCATAAAGCGTGCGCGGAATTTTTCAAAGCGGGAGATCTTCCCGTCTGCGTTACTGTCGGCACGTTCCACCAGCATTTTTTTCTGGTCCCAGGTATCGTTTTCGGAAGCCGGCACCAGGCCGTTCTTATGCCCTTTCATGATCCAGTTCGCCAGTACCGGCACAAAGGTTTGCGACAGCAGGTAGGAAGTGATCATGGAAAAGCCGATCGCGAGCGCCAGCGGCAGGAACAGCGATCCGGGGATGCCGCTCATGGTGAAGGCGGGCGCGAACACCGCGAGGATGCAAAGCAGGATCAGGAGCTTCGGGAAAGCAATCTCCTTGCACGCGTCCCATATGGCGAGCGCTTTTGGTTTGCCCATGTCCAGGTGCTGGTGGATGTTCTCTATCGTCACCGTGCTTTCGTCCACCAATATGCCGATCGCGAGGGCGAGGCCGCTCAGCGTCATGATATTGATCGTTTGCCCGAACAGGCTGAGGAACAGCACGCCGGAAATAATCGACACGGGGATGGTGAGTATCACGATCAGCGCGCCGCGCAGGTCGCCGAGAAAGAGCAGCACCATTAGGCCGGTGAGCACCGCGCCGATGATGCCTTCGCTCACGAGGCTTTTCACGGAGTTCATTACGTAAGTGCTCTGGTCGAACTCGTAGCTGAGCGTTACGTCTTCCGGCAACTGCGCCTGCAGCCGCGGGATGGCCTTTTTGAGACGCTGCACCACATCCCAGGTGGAGGCGTCCGCGGACTTGGCTACGTTGATATACACGGAGCGCTTACCGTTCACCAGGGCATACCCGGTGGTGATGTCCGCGCCGTCTTCAACCGTCGCCACATCGCGCAGGTAAAGGTTTTGCACGCCGCCTTTGAACAACGGGATGTTCTCAAAATCCTTGACGGTATGAATAAGGGTATTCGTGGTATTGATATAATTTTTGTCGCCGATGCGCACGTTGCCCGAGGGCGCCACCTGGTTGTTCAGCCGCAATGCTTCCACCAGCTGGTCCGGCGTAAGCTGGTGCGCGCGCAATTGCTCGGGGTCCGCCTTGATCACCACCGTGCGGAGGTTGCCGCCGAAAGGAGGCGGCGCCACCAGGCCGGGTATGGAAGTGAAGGACGAACGTACGTATACGTTCGCCAGGTCCATCAGCTCGTTGTTCGTCCGTTTTTCGCTGCTCAGCACCAGCTCGCCAACGGGCAGGGTAGACACGTCGAAACGCACGATGAACGGCGGCTGCGAGCCCGGCGGGAAGATGGCCTGCGCGCGGTTCGAGAAAGCGGACACTTCCGCCGCCGCCTGGCTCATGTTGGTACCGGGGTAAAAGCTCAGCTTCATCAGCATCAGCCCCTGCACGTTCTTTGTTTCGATGGATTTCAAGCCGTTCACGAACAGCAGGATGTTCACATAGCTCTTCGCGAAAAACGCTTCCATCTGGTTGGGCGTGTAACCGCCGAAAGGGTGCGCGATGTAAAGCACCGGCAGGTCGAGCTTCGGGAAGATGTCCACCTTCACGTCCCGCACCGCCTTGATGCCGAAGAAGAACAGCCCCGCTACGAGTACGAGTATCGTGATCGGTTTTTCCAGCGCGCTTTTGATAAGTCCCATTATAGCGTATAATTAAAATTCATTGATAAATAACCCGAAATCCCCGACCGCTGCCGCTTTCAGCAGCAGCGCCTGCCATACGTTGCTGTACGCCACCTCCCGGTCCGTTTCCGCGCGGCTGAGCGTGTACAGCGCCTGCGTAACGTCTACCAGCGTGCTGAGCCCGTTGGCGTACATCACGGTCTTTTGCAGGTATGCCTGCGACGCGCTGCCGATCTGCACGCCGGCTTCGCGGTAATTGTCCAGCGCGTTCTTCATCTTCGCATCGGCCAGCGACAGCTGCGATCTGAGTTGCTGATCTATCACGTCCATTTCGTCCTGCAGGGCTTTGGAGGTGAAGCGTTGCGCGGCGCTTTGCTGCTTTACTCTCAGCGGCCCGGTGAGGTTCCAGGTAACGCCGACGCCAAGCAGGTAGTTGGTGCGGGTGGGTTTTACGCCTTCCCAGTAATCGTGGGTAAAAGCGGTCTGGTCTTGCGCGTAGGCCGAACTGAAGCCGGAAGCTCTTGTTTGCATCACGCTGAAAAAGCTGAACGCAGGGAAATTAAGCGTGCGGATATATTTTTCCTGCTCTTTGCTGAGCGCGATGCGGTTTTGATAATATTGCAGCAGCGGGTGCGCGTCGCCCTGGAAACCGGCGGTGTCGGTGACAACAGCGGGCAGGCGGCTGAGGAAAACGCTGTCCAGCGTAAAATGCTGCGGGGCCACCGCCATCAGCTGGGCCAGCTGGTTGCTTTGCTCCTGCTCCACGTCCATGGCGCGGGTGAGCGCGATGCGGGCGTTGGAGACCTCGGCGTTGGCGAGTGACGAATCCACCCCGGCAATGAGACCGTTGGCGGCGCGGCGGGTAACTACGGCGCGGAAGGTGTCCGCCCGTTCGAGGTTCCGTTGCCAGCTTTGGGTGAGCCGCTGCGCGGCCAGCAGGTTGAGATAGGCCGCGGCTACTTTCACTTCATGACGGAACCGTTCCTGCTGCCAGTCTGATTCTTCCCGCCGGGCAAGGGTTTCCGCCGTCCTGACCTTTTCCTTCATCCTGCCGAAAGCAAAAAACTCCCAGTTGATGTTGGCCAGGTACAGCGCACCGAACGCCGCGTTCCAGTTCTGCTCCGGCAGCGGCAAGCCCGAAGAGGCGACGCCCAGACCGCCAAAACCGAAGAGCGGCCCGTTCTGCCCGTTGACGGTGCCGTAATCCTGCTGGGCGGAGATGTTCAGGTTGGGAAGATAATCCCGTTTCACCTGTTGCACGGTGGCGCGGGAAGCGTTTACATAGTTGGCTTTGGCCCTGATGGTACCATAGTTGTTCAACGCCGTTTGCACTGCATCTTTCATGGTAAGCACCTGCGCTTTCGCGCTGCAGGTGCAGGTCAGAAGGATGACGGGCAACAGCAGGCGAACAGCGGAGCGTTGAGTCATCTTGAATAAATGAACGATTTAAGCATGGGCAGCTTTACAGCTGAATTTTCTCATGCAAATACCGATCATCATTTTGAAGCAATTTTGAAGCGTTGTGACCAGCGGTAAATGCGACGGTAATGGTATGTATACCCGAAGCAAACTGGTAGCGGATCTGGAAGGAATTAATATCGCAGATCTGTTTGACGATCGACAGACCGATGCCGACGGAGTGGTTGCAATGCGCGCCTTTTTTGAAACGCTGGAACATTTCTTCCGGGTTGCCCGCGGAGGGTTTGCCGGTGTTGCTGATGCGCAGGCATTCTTTATCGAGCGTTACTTCTATGCGGCCGGCAGGGATGTTGTGACGGATGGCGTTGCTGATGAGATTGTTCAGCAAAATATCCACCAGCGCGGCATGCAGCTTTACCTTCACATCGTCCGCGATGTCGTATGCGAGGTGAAGGCCCTTGAGGGTGATGAGGTCGCTGAAGCTGCTCATCGCGTCGCGCGTGTATTTGCTGAACGATACTTCCTCGCGGGCTTCGAACTCGTTGTTCTCAAGCCGCGAAAGCAGCACCAGCGAGCGGTTGATGGTCGTGAGCTTGTCCACCGAATTTTGCATGTCGGAGATCAGCACGGCCTGTTCGCCGCGGATGTCCGACTCGGAGAGCAGTTCGAGCTTGCTGCGGATGATGGCCAGCGGTGTTTGCAGCTCGTGGCTGGCGTTCTCCGCAAATTCTTTCAGGGTGATGTAATCGTCCACCGCTTTGTCCGTCATTTTGCGCACGTAGCAGTTCAGCTCACCGAACTCTTTTGTTTTGGTGGCGCGCAGCGAGAGCTGTTTTTTGTTCTTCAGGTTGAAGTGCTGGAGTTTTTTGAGCGTGCTGTAAAACGGCGCCAGCACGATGCGCGAGGCGAGGCGCGCGGTAAGCACCACCAGCGCGATCAGTATGATGAGCTTGGCGAGGATGCTGATGCGCAGCCCCGCGAGTATCTGCTCGGAGCGCGTTACATAGTCGCCGGAAGTGATCCTGTAATGTTGCCCGCCGATGGTATGCCAGCTGGTGACGGTGATCTTGCGGTCATTGTCTTTCAGATCGGGATCGTGCGTCACGTCGCGGTCGGTGATCTCGTAATGATCGGCCGGTTTTGTTTCGGTCACCGGTACTATCTTGATGCGGCAACCCTGCGTGTATTCGCCGGGCACTTCCCCCCTGTTCATCACGTCCGCCACACGCTGGTTGACGTGTTTCAGCCTTTCCACGGCCGCTTTATCGATCTCCCTTTTGATGCTCGTGTAGGTGATGAAGCTGTCGATGGGAATGATGATGAGCGTAACGCCCAGGAACCACAAGGTGAATCTGTCTACGAGTTTCATCCGTTAATATTTGTCTTTTTTAGAGGCCGGATGGAATCTCGCATGCACATTCCCCGGTGTAAAAAAATCGTCGTGCTCGATTTCACGGTTATTGTTTAGAGGTGTTGAATTTGTATCCCAGTCCGTACACCGTGCCGATGTAGTCCGTGCCGTTCGCCGCGCTGATCTTTTTCCTGATGTTCTTTACATGCTGATATACGAAATCGAAATTGGCGAGATTGTCGGTATAATCGCCCCAGAGGTGCGCTGCGATGCTCTGGCGGGAAAGCACCCTGTTTTTGTTCACGATGAAATAAAGCAGGAGGTCGAACTCCTTGCGGGTCATATCCAGCAGCGTGCCGTTCACCCTGGCTTCCAGGGTGTCTATATCGAGACTGATCTCGTTGAATGCGATGATGTTGCTGCCGCCGAGCTTTTTGCGGCGGTAAATGGCCCGCAGGCGGGCATGCAGCTCGGGAAGATGGAAAGGTTTGGTGAGATAGTCGTCCGCCCCTTCTTCCAGCCCTATCACTTTATCGTCGAGCGAATTTTTAGCGGAAAGGATGAGCGTGCTGCTCTGGATGCGTTCCGTGCGCATGAAGGAAAGTATGTCCAGCCCGTTGCCGTCCGGCAGCATGATGTCCAGCAGCACGCAGTCGTACTGGAAAGAGATGAGCCTGTCCTGCGCATCGCGGACGTTGCCGCTCACTTCGCAGATATAGCCTTCCCGTCCGAGGAATTCGGAGATGCTGCTCGCCAGCTCCACGTTATCTTCTATCAGCAACACTTTCATATCACGGTGCAAATTACGCAGAAATCTGAAGCAATCTTGAAGCGGCGCAACCCTTTTGGCCTTCGCGGTGTTATAGAGAACAAATTAACTGATTGAATTACAGGCCCTCCAGTTTCTGGCAGGTGATTTGTATAGTAACGGCCGTAAACCTATAAATATGAAACCATACGCTATTGCGATCCTTTCTTTCATGACACTGTTCGCCGCCTGCGCAGGGCCTTCTTCCGAAAAGAAGGCGGAAGAGGGCGAAGCGGCCGAAGAGCTGTCCGCTGACGTGTCCGCGATCGGCAACTATGCCATCAGCATCGATGTAAAAGCCTCCGGCGGCAATAAAATGATGGCCGCACCCAATTTTAACAGCGGGGACGAAACTTCCGGCGTGATCGGCGTATTCTCCGAAAAAGACACGCCTATCCGGCTGTACATTTACCCGGAGGTCTCCCAGCCCGACACCTCCACCGAAACCTGGTTCTACCTCGATTCCGTTACCGTGGCCGTGAAGCTGATGCGCGAGATCATCACCACCCCTTCGGGCGTTACGGAAAACAGCTTTTATTTCGGGGAAGACACGCTGCTGCAGGCCGAAACCCGTAAAGCGCCCACCGTGGCCTCGCTGGACAGTTCGGAGATCGTGCCCTACGAATCGCCCTACGGCCAGGAAGATTTCCGCTTTAGCGCGAAGGCGGTGAACGACCTCGCGCAACGCGCTACCGCGGCGCTCACCGTCACCCGCCGCGACCTGAGCCCCGGCGCCAACGAAGCCCGCAAGCAGGGCGCCTCTTACTGGGCCACCGGCAACGAGCCCGGCTGGTCGCTGGCGATCATCCCCTTTAAAAAAATATCCTACACCGGCAATTACGGTGAGCAGAAAATAGAATTTCCACCGGCGCAGGCCGAAAAGGGCGACAATGACGCCACGCTTTTCAACACATCCGCCAACGGCCATACGCTGAACATCATTTTTGAAGATAAAGTGTGCACGGACGATGCCGGCAAAAAAAGCCCCAACACCGTTACGCTGAAGCTGGACGGCAAAGTGCTGCGCGGCTGCGGGCAATCGTTGTTTTAACGGCCCGCGCGGCAGGTTATGAATGAATGATAACCGATGCCTCATGCCCCGGGCAATCGTTGCCCGACGTGCTGAATGCATCGTGGAAAGAGATTCTGAATGATAACGGGCATCAACGCCAGGTGCTCTACAGCTGCGGGCAATCGCCGCCCAACGTGCTGAATGTATCGGCAAAAGATTATGAAGATAACGGCATCAAACGCCTGAACTAATTATAAACGGGAACCACCGTTCCGGATATACTCACTGGGTAATACAAAAAAAGGCCACCTTCGCGGTGGCCTTTTCTATGAAGTAAGGATTCCTATTTAGTCTGTACTTTTTTCCAGCCTTCGAGCCCGGCTTTCAGCCAGTCCGCATACTTCTGTATGTCCGGCTCGTAAGCTACGGGGAAGGTCAGCAGCTGCTCGTCCGGCGTAATGAGCGCGTAGAGCGGCTGGCTCTGGTTCACGAAGTTCACCGTTTGCATGGTGGCGAATTTATCGCCGATGGTCACGATGTTCTTCGGTTTGCCTTCGGGCGATACGTATTTGAACTGCTGGTCTTCCGGCAGTTTTTTGCGGTCGTCCGTATACAGCGAAACGAGGATGTAATTGTTCTTGATCAGGTCGTGCACTTCGGGGTCGGTCCACACGTTCTCTTCCATGTTGCGGCAGTTCACGCAGGCCCAGCCGGTGAAGTCGATCAGGATAGGCTTGTTCTGGGCTTTTGCGAGCTGCAGCGCCTTTTCATAATCGTTCACCACGTTGGCCTCCACGGCGCCTTTATGGCTGGCGTCGTTGCCGTACCAGCTGTAGTTCATCGGGGGCGCAAAGCCGCTCATGAGCTTCAGTCGGGCGTATTTGGTATTGGTAACGCCGGGAAGCAGGTACAGCGTGAAGATCGCGAAGGCGGCTATGAACACGATGCGCACCGGCCCTAATTTTTTCACCGGGCTGTCGTGCGGAAAGCGGATCACGCCTGCGAGGTACAGGGTGGTGAGGATGCCGATGACGATCCATATGAGGAAGAACGTTTCCCTATGCAAAATGCCCCAATGCGTCACCAGGTCGGCGTTGGACAGGAATTTCACCGCCAGCGCCAGCTCCACGAAGCCCAGCACCACTTTCACCGCGGTAAGCCAGCCGCCCGATTTGGGCAGTGAGTTCAGCCAGTTCGGGAACATGGCGAACAGCGCGAAAGGCAATGCCAGCGAAAGGCCAAAGCCCGCCATACCGGCCGTAAGCAGCCATGCGCCGCCGTCGGAATTGAGCGAGCCCGCCAGCAGCGAGCCGAGAATGGGGCCCGTGCAGGAGAAAGACACCACCACCAGCGTAAGCGCCATAAAGAAGATGCCGATCAGCGTTCCTTTGTTCGCCTTGGAATCCGCCTTGCTGGCCAGTCCGCTGGGCAAGGTGATCTCAAACAGGCCGAAGAACGACAGCGCGAACACGAGGAAGATGGTGAAGAAGATAAGGTTCAGCCAGACGTTGGTGGAAATATTGTTGAAGATCTCGGGCTCCGCGAGGCCGGCAATATGGAACGGCACGCTGAACAGCACATAGATCAGGAAAATAAAGAAACCGTACATGGTGGCGTTGAAGATGCCTTTTTTCTTGTCCTGCGCGGACTTGGTGAAGAAAGACACCGTGAGCGGGATCATGGGGAATACGCAGGGCGTAACGAGCGCCACGAGGCCGCCCAGGAAGCCGAGCAGGAAGATGAACCAGGGATTGGTTTGCCCTTCCGTACCGATGCCGCCTACATGCATTACGGGGTTCTTCAGGTCGATGGCGGCGCGTTTGAGGCCGGCGGCCGCATCGGCATTGGCTTTCAGACCGCCCTGCTCGCCGGCGAGATTGCCGGAGGCATCTGCCGAGAAGGTAAACAGCCCGTCTTCCTGGAATATTTCGGCGGAATTGGCGACGTATGCGCTCACCATGCCGCGAAGGTCCTTCACGGAATCAACGAACTGTACGGTAGCGAGAATTTCCACTTCGTTCAAATGGTATTTCACTTCCATTTCCAGCAGGGAATCCATACCTGTCTGCGGCGGCGTGCTTTCCGTAAGCGATACGATCTTTGCGCGGGTAGCGGCAAGACTGTCGAACACGATGCGCGTGTTCACCTCGTCGTCTCCCATGGCCACGGACATGATCTTCCAGCCTGCGTCGATCTTGCCGGTAAAATGCAGCACAAATTCTTTCTCCCCTTTTTTCTCCGCTTTAAATTCCCATTTCACATGTTTAGGGACGGCTTCCGCATCCTGCGCCTGCGCCATTGGCCGGGCAAGCAGGAACAGTGCGGCCATCAACGTTAAAAGATTCTTCATATATATGATAGACTTAACAGATTGAGTTAAAGATAAAAGCAAAAACGAGCTCTTTCGGGCGAAAGAACTCGTTCCTGTTATGCTGAAAGAATGTGATAATTATTTTCCTCCCAGGTTATAGGAAAAAGCAACTTCCGTAGGCGGCAGGCACTGGTGATCGTCGCACACCATAAATTCCACGGAGCCTTTCAGCTTGGTGGCGGCTTTACCTTTTACGGTCACTTTTTGCAC
>JBQCFV010000146.1:0-5298 GCA_051958695.1 Chitinophaga sp.
GGCCGTGCTGGTGATCGCCTGCCCCTGCGCGATGGGGCTTGCCACGCCCGCCGCCGTAATGGTGGGCCTTGGCCGTGCGGCGCGCAATGGCATCCTTATCAAAGGCGCCAACACGCTCGAGTCGTTCCGCAACATCCGCCAGATCGTGTTCGACAAAACGGGCACCCTGACTACCGGCAAACTGCAGATCGGTCTATGGAAAGCCATCGGGCTGGAAGACGAAGCCTTCCGCTCGCTGGTGTACAGCCTTGAAAAATATTCTTCCCACCCCATCGCCCGCTCTCTTGCCGCCGCCTGGAAAGGCGTGCCGGAAACTGCTTTGCAGCAGGTGCGCGAGCACAAAGGCACCGGCATGGCGGCCAAAGACAAAGAAGGCAATGAATGGCGGCTCGGATCGTACATCATGGCAAAAGAAGCCACTACCGACGATTCGCATAGCATCTACCTGCTGCGCAACGGCGAGCTGGCCGGCTGGATCGACTTCATCGACGAGTTACGCCCGGAAGCAAAAAAAGTGATCGCGGAACTGCGGCAAAAGGGCATCCGCACGATATTGCTCAGCGGCGATATGCGCCGCAAATGCGAGCAGCTGGCATCGGAACTCAACATCGACCAGGTGTTTGCCGAACAATCGCCGCAGCAAAAACTGCAAAAGATCGACGCGCTGATGGGCGGCGCACCTACCGCCATGGTGGGAGATGGCATCAACGATGCACCCGCGCAGGCGAAAGCCACCATCGGCATATCGCTCAGCGATTCCACTCAGTTAGCCATGCAAAGCGCGAACGTGATCCTGCTCAACAACCATCTCGGCGCGCTGCCGCTGGCGATGGGCCTGGGTAAGCACACTTATCTCACCATCAAACAGAACCTGTTCTGGGCTTTTATTTACAACGTGGTGGCCATTCCCGTGGCCGCGTTCGGCTTCCTGAACCCTATCGTGGGCGCGTTCATCATGGGGCTGTCGGACGTGGTGCTGGCGATCAATTCCGTGCGTCTCCGTTTCAAAAACGTACTCCGTTAAAAATTTGTCGTTAATTCGTATATCATAACCGGTTGACTGCATGATATACTGGCTTGACCTCATCGGCACCTTCGTATTCGCTATTTCAGGGGCTTTGGCCGCCTGGGACAAAAAAATGTACCACGATATTTTCGGCGTGAGCTTTACTGCTTTTGTTACTTCCATCGGCGGCGGCACTATGCGCGACCTGATCCTGGGCGTACGCCCGGTATGGGTGGGAGATGTGAATTACATCGTGGCCATTGCCCTGGGCGTATTGGTAACCGTGCTGTTCCGCGCGCGGCTGCTGCGTTTCCGCCGTTCCGTCTTTATGTTCGACACCATCGGTATCGGGTTTTATACCGTCATCGGCCTGCAAAAAGCGTTGCTGCACGGTGTGCATCCCTGGGCTTCGGTGATCCTCGGCATGATCTCCGCCATTTTCGGCGGCGTGATCAGGGATATGATGGTGAACGAGATCCCGCTCATCTTCAGCCGCCAGGTTTACGCTACCGCCTGCCTCGCGGGCGCCGCGCTGTACATCGGGCTGCGGCATCTCGGGGTGGACCAGGACTGGAACATGGTGGCGAGCATCCTGCTGGTGATCACCGTACGGTTGACCGCGTGGAAAAAAGGCTGGTCATTACCCTATCTACAGAAAAAATAACGATGGTTTCCGCGCTTTCCATATTACACCGCTTTTGGGGCTACCAGCAGTTCCGGCCTTTGCAGGAAGAGATCGTGGCGTCCGTTGCTTCGGGCCACGACACGCTGGCGCTGCTGCCTACGGGCGGGGGGAAGTCGATCTGTTTCCAGGTGCCGGCGATGATGAACGACGGGCTTTGTCTCGTGGTAACGCCGCTGATCGCATTGATGAAAGACCAGGTGGAGAACCTCAACAAACGCGGCATCCCGGCATTCGCCATTTACGCGGGCATGCAGGCGCGCGACGTGGAAAAAGTGCTGGCGCTGGCGCGGGAAGGGGAGATCAAATTCCTGTACGTGTCGCCTGAACGGCTGCAAAGCCGCCGCTTCCTCTGGTATTGCGAAGTGCTGCCCGTGAAGCTGATAGCGGTGGACGAGGCGCATTGCATTTCGCAGTGGGGCTACGATTTCCGGCCGGCATACCTGCAGGTCGCCAGCATCCGCGAACAATTTCCCGATGCGCCCATACTGGCGCTAACGGCCACGGCTACCCCAAAAGTGCGGGAGGACATCTGCGCCAAACTCAACCTGCGCGACCCCGCCGTGTTCGTAAAAAGTTTTGCGCGGGCGAACCTGTCCTACAGCGTGGCGGCAGGCGACAACAAGCTCGCCCGCATCCGGCAGATACTGGAACGCGTGCCCGGCGCCGCCATCGTGTATTGCCGCAACCGGCGGCAGACAAAGGAAGTGGCCGGTCTGCTTTCCGCACAAGGCATCTCCGCAGGCTATTACCACGCGGGCCTTTCCGCCGCCGAACGCTCCGCCCGGCAGGAATCCTGGATAAAGAACGAGCTGCGCGTGATGGTTTGCACCAACGCGTTCGGCATGGGTATCGACAAGCCGGACGTACGCCTCGTGATCCACGAATCGCCGCCGGACAGCATCGAAGCGTATTACCAGGAAGCCGGCCGCGCCGGCCGTGACGAGCAAAAAGCCTATGCGGTGATGTTGTATGCCGAAAGGGACATCACCGAAATGGAAGCCCGCATCCCGCTGCAGTTTCCCGGCCTGGACGAGATCCGCGAAGTGTTCCAGGCAGTGGTGAATTACCTGCAGGTGCCCAAAGGCACGGAAGGCGTGTATTACGATTTTGATCTCAACGAATTTATCAAACGCTTCTCCCTTAATATCACCACCGCGCTCAGCGTGCTGCGCATCCTCGAGCAGGAAGGCGTCTGGCAGCTCAGCGAAAGCGTGTACCTGCCCTCGCGGGTGGAGTTCGTAACCAGCCGCGAACGCATGGAAGCGTACGAAACGGCCAATCCTTCCATGGAACCGATCGTCAAAACATTGTTGCGCACGTACGAAGGCATTCTCGAATACCCCGTGCCCGTCTTCGAAAAGCAGGTGGCGCGGCTGATGCGCATCGACGAGAAAGACGTGATCCACGACCTGCAATTGCTGCACCGGCAGGCGATCATCCGGTATTATCCCCGAAAGGACAACCCGCAGCTCAACTTCCTGGAAGAGCGCGTAGGCGCGCAATACCTGCAGGTGAACATGGCGCGGGTGGAAGCCAGAAAAAAAGTGATGGAGCGCCGCATCGCAGCAGTAGCGGCTTATGCACGCAATAATGAGACCTGCCGCACGCAACAGCTGGTGGCCTATTTCGGGGAGCGCGGCGCAAAGCCCTGCGGTGTTTGCGATGTATGCGTTAAAAAAGCAAAAGGAGAATTGAAACCCCGTGAGTTCGGAGAACTGTCTGCCGCCATCCTGGAAGCGTTGAAGGAAAAAGGAACCGTGCAGGCCCTGATGGATAGGGTGAACGCGGAGGAAAGCAGGGTGCTGGACACCCTGCAGTTCCTGATCGCGGAAGGTAGTGTGCAGCGCGATGGGGACGGGCTGCTGTATGCGGTTACAGGCTGATCACCCGGCCTTCTTTGCTGCTTTGGAAAACAGCTTCAATTACTTTTACTACGTTCAAACCGTCTTCCGGCGTTACCGGGTTGGGCTTGTTTTCGCGCAGCGCGGCGTAAATGCCCTGGTAATAATCCAGGTAATTGCCATTGCCGCCGGGCAGGTATTCTTTTACGGTCTTGCCGTTGATCTCAGTATGCAGCAGGCCCCATTCGGCGGGCGCTTCTTCGCCCCAGTCGGGCGTATTGGGCAGCACGCCTTTCATGAGCAATGCCTCCTGTATGTCCGACTTCGATTTGATGAATGAACCTTTGCGGCCGTGCAGGATATACGCCGGCAGCGCCTCGCGCACGAGATAGCTGGATTTGAGGCGCACGCGCAGCTTGTCGTAGTACATGAGCAGCTCGAAATAATCGTCTACCACGGAATCTTTCCGGATGATGCGCACGTCCCCGAAAACCGCTTTGGGCATGCCAAAGATGGTGAGCGCCTGGTCGATGAGGTGCGAGCCGAGATCGTACAGGCAACCGGTGCCGGGCTGCGCCACTTCCTTATGCGCTTTGTAGCTCAGCTCTTCCTTGAAGCGGTCGTAATGAAATTCCACTTCCAGGATATCGCCCAGCAATCCCTCGTTCACTACTTTCCGTACGATCTTGTAATCGCTGTCGTAACGGCGGTTCTGGTACACGCTCAGCAGCAGCTTTTTGGACGCGGCGAGCTTTATCAGCTCTTCGCCTTCGGCGGAAGTAACGGTGAAAGGTTTTTCCACGACCACGTTCTTCCCAGCCGTCAGCGCGGCTTTGGTATATTCGTAATGCGTATAGTTGGGCGTGTTCACCACGATCAGCTCCAGTTCGGGATCGTTGAACAGCGTTTGCACGTCCGGGTAAATTTTTACGTACGGGTAACGCTGCTGCGTAAGGTGTTTGCTGCGTTCCACCACCGCGGTAAGCTCAAATCCCGGGTGCACGTGGATGAACGGCGCATGAAAAGCATAGCCGCTATGGCCGTAGGAACATAATCCTGTTTTGATCGGTGCTGACATATCTTGATATTATTTTTTCGGATTCCCTTCGTTATCGAAAAGCTGCTTCAGTTTTCGTTCTGTAAAATAAACAGGAATTATGGTAGCTGCAAGTATTGGCCCCAGTGGCAGCAATACGATCAGCGCCGGGTTGAGCGTATCGTAATTATATCCTGAAAGCCAGAACGCCGGTGTTACCACCAGCAGCATTATCAGCCCGGTAATGCACATCAGCCTTCCGGAATAAGCCTGCGCAAAGTCCCAGGCTGCCTGGCTTTTCATGGCACGGGGCGTACGGTATCCCGCCAGCGGGTTGATCCTGCGGGGCGGTTTTTTCCACATCCAGATGCCGAGACCGCTGAACAATATGGATATCCCGGATATAAAAAGCGTGATCATGAGCGGTATTTTTTCTGCTAAAACCAGCTGCTCTTTTTCCGGCTTCTTCCGCCAAGACCCAGCGCGCCCAGCAGGCTGCGGGTGATCATGTTGGCGGCCGTGCGGCCTGCCTGTCTTGCGGCGGAGCTGGTCATGATGGTTTCCAGCAGGCCTTTTTCCTCTTTCGCCCTGCCTTTTTTGGCCGGCGCGGCTTCTTCTTCGGCTTTGCTGCGCTCTGCGGCTTCTTCCAGCCTGGCGGTGAGTATCTCGTAGGCGCTTTTTTCGTCTACGTCGGTATTGTATTTCCGCACGAGCTTGGAATTATCCACCA
>JBQCFV010000147.1:0-3835 GCA_051958695.1 Chitinophaga sp.
ACTTTACGTAACACGGCCTGTATTTGGTATAATTGAATAAGATGCTCCTCAAAAAGGTCGCGGAGCTCCCCGTTAACCTTATCACCCAGCAAAAAATAAACGACCTGCAATCGAAAAGGATCGATCAGCTGGAACGAGTAATCAAAGTCATGGAGAAGCCTCTCACAACACCATAAAACTCCTGATCTCCCATATCAACACCGCGTTATTCACCTTCTCCAGCGGATGTTTCGTATCCGGCAGCACCGCCATGGAAGCCTGCGGGAGGCTTTTGAACGCCTGCAGCGTTTCTTCGATGCTTACCATGGCGTCGCGGTCGCCTACCATCACGCGCACGGGGATGTTTATTCCTGAAAGGTTGTCCGGCGTAAGCAGGGGAGCGGCGCCCAGCGAGGTCATCAGGCCGGCGGTGGCGGGCAGCAGGTTTTCCCATCCTTCGCCATGCAGCGTTTCCAGTTGTGTAACGAACGCAGGGGCTTTCTCCCGCAAAAATGCCGCATCCAGCTGCCGCGATTCCTTTGCGGCGGATCCGGGCGACCAGTTGAATTTGGTGGCCAGCGTTTGTATGCGCGCCACGGCGTCCGGCGCTTCCAAAGCAGCGCGGAGCGCTACGTACCCGCCCATGCTGTAACCGAATATTGCGACGGGCGCCAAGGCGTTTTGCCGGATGTAATCCAGCAGCTGCGACGTGTATATTTCTATGCTTAAAGGAGACGGCGGTAACGGCGTTCCCCCGTGACCGTGAAAATCAAAACGGTGTACGGTATATTGTTCCTGCAGTACGGGAACGATGGCGTCGAAATGCCGGGATGAGCCAAGGGCGCCGTGTAACAGCAATAAAGGCGGTTTCATTCGTGACGGGGTTTTATAAAAAACACTAACTATGTCGGCTAATTTACCTATATTTAGGTCAATCTATGCCGGCCATTACCCTACTTTCATCACGTATATCCCTTACAAACTTATTTTAGTTTTACAAACGCATTGTCCTCGAAAACCCTACCGGCGCAGAAGGAAAGTGAGTAAAAGGATAATACCCGCAGCGTCCGCGCTGCGGTTTTTTTGTCGGTATGCATATCTTTTCACCCGTCGCACTGCATTTATGCAGGTTCCGTGTCAGCAGGAAACCGTCACGCAGTCGCCCTGATCTGCTCGCCGAACTGCAGCAGGTAGCCGTTATTATCATAAATACCGAACTCCCGCATACCGTAATCAAAATCCTGCACGGGGAAACATACTTCGGCCTTGTCTTTTACTTTTTCCCATAATTCGTCCACACCGTTCATATGAATGTAAATGGCGCCCGTGAATACGGGCTGGTCGAACGGATCTTCGCTGCCGAACGGGAATTTCGCCTGCGGGTGCACCAGCTGCATGGTGACCTTGTCTTTTTTGATGGACGCGAATTTCCATTGCTCGTCCAGCGTTTTGCAGGTAAAATCGAGCACGTTCACATAAAAATCCACCGTTTCCTGCAATAAAGGAGTAGTTAATGTGGGGATGGCTGCCAACAGTTCCATAGTGTTCATCTCGGGTTAAGGTGAATAACAGTTGTGTTGTATTGTGTAACAGTTTAGAAAATGACTCTCTTATAAATGTAAACAAATATCCGCGTTGTTATTGCTGTTCCATTTAATTTTTATGCACATCCCTTTATCCTATATTTGCCCCGGAGGCAAATCAAACGTTCGGGCTATGCAGCAGTCACCTTTGTTAACACTGTTAAAACATCATTTCGGGTATACGCAATTCCGTCATAACCAGCAGGAGATCATCGAAAACGTACTGGCGGGGAAAGATACGATGGTGCTGATGCCCACCGGCGGCGGGAAGTCCGTCTGCTACCAGCTGCCTGCACTGGCTTTGGGCGGGGTCACCGTAGTGGTGTCTCCCCTCATCGCGCTTATGAAAGACCAGGTGGACGCCCTGCGGCAAAACGGCATCCCGGCGGCCTTCCTCAATTCCACCCTTTCCGGGCAGGAGCAGCAGACCGTGATCCATCAATTGCGCAACGGACAGTTGAAATTGCTGTACCTCGCCCCCGAGCGGCTCGTAGGCGAAGGCAACTTCATGGCGCTGCTTGCCGAAGTGAACGTTTCCCTCTTTGCCATCGACGAAGCGCACTGCATCAGCCACTGGGGCCACGATTTCAGGCAGGAATACCTGGCGCTGGGCCAGCTCCGGGAACGTTTCCCCCGTACGCCGGTAATAGCCCTCACCGCCACGGCGGACGGCGTTACGAAGCAGGACATCCTTGAAAAGCTCAACCTCCGCGACTATACGGTTTTTGAAAATTCATTCAACCGCCCGAACATTTATTACGGCATCCGGTCCAAACGCGATTATTACGGGCAGTTGGTGGAGTATCTGGGCGAACATAAAGAAGACAGCGGCATCATCTACTGCCTGTCCCGCTCGGCCACCGAATCGCTGGCGGCGGACCTGCAAAACGAAGGTTTTTCCGCGGCCGCTTATCATGCCGGGCTGGAAAGACAGGTGCGCGAAGAACGCCAGGAGCAGTTCCTGCGGGACGAGGTGCGCATCATGGTAGCGACCAACGCGTTCGGCATGGGCATCAACAAAAGCAACGTGCGGTTCGTGATACATGCCGATCTGCCGAAGAACATAGAAGGATATTACCAGGAAACCGGCCGCGCCGGGAGGGACGGTCTCGCCAGCGAAGCCATCTTATTCTACAGCGCGGGAGACGTATTCAAAATGAAACGTTTTGCCAGCGTGGAAGGCAACGAAGCGCAAAGCGCCGTCATGCTCAAAAAGCTGGAACAAATGGCTGGTCTTGCTGAAACCCGGCAATGCCGCCGCCAGTACCTGCTGCAATATTTCGGGGAAGAAGCGCCCGCGCACTGCGGCAACTGCGACAACTGTCTTGGCCAGTACGAGCGCGCGGACGGCACCATCGCCGCGCAAAAGCTGCTCAGCGCCGTATACCGCCTGCAGAGCCGCGTCGGGCTGAACTACGTGGTGGATTTCCTGCGGGGCGGCAGCGCCGTGCGGGAAGCGCATAAAGAGATTAAAACCTTTGGCATCGGGAAAGACATTTCCAAAGACCAATGGAAACAATACGCCCGCGAGCTGATACAAATGGGATACCTGGCGCAATCATCCGGCGAATACCCGCTGCTGCAGCTCACGGACACAAGCTGGCTGGTGCTGCGCGGGGAAGAAAAGGTGGAGTTCACTGTAATGGCCGCGGGGAAAGAAAAATCCGCCGGCCCTGCCCCCACGAAGCAGCAGGCGGAGATCGCCCATCCCGATCTGTTCAACGAGCTGAAGCAGCTGCGCCGCAAGCTGGCGGACAAAGAGAACGTGCCGCCCTACATCGTGTTCTCCGACGCCACGCTGGCCGAGCTGGTAACCTACCTGCCCGTTACCACTTCTGATATATCACGCATTTCCGGCTTCGGCGACGTAAAGCTCGCCAAGTACGGCGACACCTTCCTCGACGCGGTGCAGGATTATTGCCTGCGAAAGGGCCTCAGCACGCAAATACATCTCAAGGCGGCATCACCGCGGCAGCGTCCCAAAAAAGCGAGGCCCGACGCGGGCGGCAGCCAGCGGGAATCGCTCCGGCTTTTCCTCGAAGGCAATGCGGTGGACGAGATCGCCGCGCGCCGCAACCTGGCGGTAAGCACCGTGGAAAACCACCTCGGCGAGTTCGTGCGCAAAGGCGAGCTGGACATCCGCGATCTCATCCCCGACGAAAACCGGCTGGCCCGCATCCTGAAGGCGGTGGAAGATACCGGCGGGTATTCGGTGGGCGCCGCGAAAGAACGGCTGGGCAATGATGCGGGGTATGGGGAAATAAGGGTGGTGC
>JBQCFV010000148.1:0-9038 GCA_051958695.1 Chitinophaga sp.
CTGGAAGTGGAGCTGAACGGCCTGAAAAGCGAACGCAGCTCCAAAGTGCTCGTGAAACCCGATGCCTACACGCCGCTGCCCTACGATAAAGTGATCATGGCTTACCTGACCGCGGAGGGCACGGCGCTCAACGTGAACTGGGAGCAGGCCACGCATGTTACTTTCCTCGCGGGCCGTGTATCGTCAGACGGCAGCGTGGACCTTTCCGCGGGAGAGATCAACCAGCGCATGGACGAGCTGGTGGCCCGCGGCCATATCGCAGGGAGGGCCGTGCTGCTGGGGCTTGCCGGGCGCCTTTCGCCGGTAGACGGATGGGCTTTGTACGAAGCGAACGATTTTGGCGAGGCCATCCGCACGCCTGCATCGCGCGCGGCGCTGGTAACCACGGTGGCGAATTACGTGACCGCCCGCAAGCTGGACGGCGTTGACATTATGATGAGCGATATCAACTCCGGCGCCTATGCGCAGAACGTGACCGCTATCGCGCCGTTTATCTCCGAACTGAAAGCCGCGCTGCCTGCGGGGTCCATTATTACCGTCACCGTGGGCGCCGGGTGGCAGCACTGGGATTACCCGAGCCTCGCGGAAGCTACCTGGGTGAACGTGCGCGCGTTTGAAGACGGGATACATGTGGGGCCCGGCGCGCCGAGAGGCCAGGCTTCCTCCTACGACTACATGCTCGCCGCCGCGAAAATATGGGCGGACTTTCACCTGCCCGCGGACAAGCTGGTGATCGGCATTCCCGCGTTCGGGCTGCGTTACAACGCGATAGACGACCTGGGCAACAACCTCGACTGGGGATCGTACGATTACGTGCCGTACAAAACCATCCTGGGCTTTGACCCGGAAGCCGCGGATAAAGAACAGGTAGATCATGCGCAGGGCGTTTATTACAACGGGCGGCCGCTGGTAAAGCAGAAAGGGGATTTTATAAAGACCTCCGCTTACAAAGGCGCATACCTCTGGGCGGCGGATTATGACAGCGGGGACGACAACGCATTGCTGAAAGAATTGCATAACGCATTGAAATAGCACGTCTTTGGTTAATTGAGCAAAGGGTCGGCCGCGAGGCTGGCCTTTTGCTTTTGAAAAATATCCGCGAATATTATCAAAGCCGCGGAATATCCTTTATTTTCGTAGCTGTACAGGGCGCGGGAAACGGCCTTAAAAGCTCCCCGCCCCGGATTAACTGGTAATGGAATAACTCTCAGCAGAAGTGGAACCCTGCACTTTATGAACACCCGCAGCGAACAATATAAAAGGGCGTTTGTTTTGTGTTAATTGCAAAGGGAAAAGAATTAGACATGACATCAGGTGCTTCGCCGCATACAGGAAGCATTGACTGAACATTTTCAAGACGCAGTTGAACGTTGAAGAATACATAGCAAGTGGAATGGTGGAAAGCTACGTGCTTGGCCTGTCTACTCCCGAAGAAAGGGAGGAGCTGGAAAAGCTGCTGCCCCAATTTCCCGAATTGAAAACGGAGCTGAAGCATGTGGAGCATGCTTATCACAAGCTCTGTCTCGAAGACGCCTATCCTCCGCCGATAGCGTTGCGCCAGCGTACGCTTCAGCCCCGCGATTGGGCGGATACCAATACCGGTCCCGAAAAAAAGCCTAACTACACTTTTATCAACATCGCGCCGAACCAGTCCGACTTTATCACCGTGCACAAGGTCTGGAAATGGATATTCTTCGCCGCGTTCCTTTTGTTCAAGCTCTGTCTTTTCCTCGCGATCTTTTTTTATTTCAAATACCGGCAGGTGGAAGACCGCCAGCAGGAACGCGATAAAATAAGGCTGGAATACCAGAACCAGAACATCCCGCGATAGCGCCGCGCTTTCCAACAAATTCCCCTTCCCGCTGTTTTATTGAAAAAGGTCAGCCATGGCACAACGCCTCGAACACGACTTCCTGGGAGAACGGGAGATCCCGAAAGACGTTTATTACGGTATACAAACGCTTCGTGCGATCGAAAATTTCCACATCACCGGCATTCCGCTGAAAGTATAACCGCTTTTTGTACAGGCCCTCGTCTAAGTGAAAAAAGCCGCGGCGCTCGCCAACGCTGAGCTGGGCGTATGCGATAAAAAGATCGCGGGTTATATCGTAAAGGCCAGCGACCGCGTAATAAAAGGCGAGTTCAACGACCAGTTCATCACCGACCTGATACAAGGCGGGGCGGGCACTTCCGTAAACATGAACGCCAACGAAGTGATCGCCAACATCGCGCTGGAAATGATGGGCAGGCAGAAAGGCGAATACGAATTTTGCCATCCCAACAACCACGTCAACTGCTCGCAATCCACCAACGACGCATATCCCACGGCGTTCCGCATCGCGCTGATCAATAAGCTGAGCGATTATAAGACCAGCCTTGACCAGCTGGCGGAATCTTTCGAGACCAAAGGCGACGAATTTAAGCAGGTACTGAAAATGGGCCGCACCCAATTGCAGGACGCGGTGCCCATGAGCATGGGCGACGAGTTCAGGGCTTTCGCCACCAATATCCGCGAAGAGCTGGCGCGCATCGAAGACAGCAAGCGCCTTATTTCCGAGATCAATATGGGCGCCACCGCCATCGGCACCAGCGTGAACGCGCCTGAAGCATACCCCCACCTGGTCACTCAGCATCTCCGCGACGTGACCGGTCTCAACCTGATACTCGCGAGCGATCGGATAGAAGCCACCAACGACACCGGCGCTTACGTGCAGCTGTCCGGCGTGCTGAAACGCACCGCGGTGAAGATCTCCAAGATCTGCAACGACCTTCGCCTGCTTTCCTCCGGCCCACGGTGCGGGCTAAACGAGATCAACCTGCCGCCTTTGCAGCCCGGCTCGTCCATCATGCCCGGCAAGGTAAATCCCGTGATCCCCGAAGTGGTGAACCAGACCGCATTCTACGTGATCGGCGCGGACCTTACCCTCACCCTCGCCGCGGAAGCCGGCCAGCTGCAGCTCAACGTGATGGAGCCCGTCATTTCATTCTCGCTGTTCACTTCCATCACTTATATGACCAACGCCTGCAACGCCCTCCGCGAAAAATGCGTGAACGGCATTACGGCGAACGCTGACCATACGCAGCAGATGGTGATGCAAAGCATCGGCATCGTTACCCAGCTGAACCCCATCATCGGTTATGAAAAATCCGCCGCCATCGCCCGTGAGGCGCTAGAAACCGGGAAATCCGTGCACGACATCGCCGTAAAGGAAAAACAGCTCGTGACCCAGGAAAAATGGGACGAGATCTTCACCTTCGGGAATATGATCCGGCCGAGGTTTATCAACAAGTAGCGATATACTTTACCAAAATTTATATCTTGTACGGCTATCCGGGCATGCATCTCCATCATGTTTTTCGGGTACCACCAAATTCCACATCGTAAACAGCAACGAGAACATGATCTGGCTTCAATTTGCAATTCTTTTAACGGCTATCCTCATTGGCGCGCGCATGAAAGGCATCGGCCTTGGCGTAATGGGCATGGCGGCGCTGGCCGTATACGTTTTTGTATTCCGCATGCGCCCCGGCGAGCCGCCGATAGACGTGATGCTGATCATTCTCGCCGTAGTGTCTACCGCCGCTGCCATGCAGGCCGCGGGCGGCATGGATTTCCTCGTGCGCATCGCGGAAAAGATCCTTCGTTCCAAACCTTCCATGATCACATTGATGGGCCCGCTGGTGACGTTCTGCTTCACCGTGTTCGCGGGCACTTCGCATATTACCTATTCGCTGCTGCCGATCATCGCGGAAGTAGCCACCAAAAAACGCATCCGGCCGGAAAGACCGCTGAGCATTTCGGTGGTGGCCGCTCACCTCGGTATTACGGCCAGCCCGATTTCCGCCGCCACGGCCGCCATGATCACCATTTTACCGGGCGCGCTGGCGCCGTCGGACATTTTGAAAGTGTGCATCCCGGCCTGTTTGACGGGCATCCTGGCCGGGGTAGCGGTGGCATGGAAAAAAGGGAAAGACCTGGATAAAGATCCCGTGTTCCTCGAAAAAATGAAAGACCCGGAATTTGCCGCGCAGCTGGACGCAGAAAGAAGATCGGACGATACACCACTGAAGCCCGGCGCAAAAACTTCCGTGATCATATTCGCGATCGCGGTGCTGGTGATCGTGCTGGCCGGCGCGTTCAAAGGTCTGCTGCCCACGTTCGAGCCGGGCGCGGCGAATTTGTCCGTCAACGCCAACGGCACCATCAAAATGGCCGCGATCATAGAGCTGGTGATGCTGGCCGCCGCGGCGCTGATGCTCCTGTTCACCAAAACCACCGCCGCGGAAGTGGCAAAGGCCAGCCTGTTCACCGCGGGCGCCCAGGCGGTAGTGTCCATCTTTGGCGTGGTGTGGATGAGCGCCACGTTCATGGCCGCCCATGCCGCCACCATCGAGCATGCCCTGGGCGATATGGTCACCGCCGCGCCCTGGACGTTCGCCATCGCACTGTTCGTGCTCAGCATGCTGCTGTTCAGCCAGGCGGCCACCACCAAGGCTTTGATGCCGCTGGGCGTATTGCTCGGCATTGCGCCGCACAACCTGGTGGCCATGTTCCCCGCCACCAACGGCGATTTTGTGCTGCCCGGCTATCCCACGCTGCTGGCGGCCATCAACTTCGACCGTACCGGCACCACCCAGATCGGGAAATATCTCCTGAATCATAGTTTTATGATACCCGGTCTCGTGGCGGTAAGCGGATCGGTGGCGGCGGGTTTCCTGTTCGCCGGTTTATTCTGGTAGCACCGAAGCTGTCCTGCACCGGAATTTATGACCGCCCGCGGCAACAAAGTGAAGCGCTTCGTTGTTGGTATATCAGATAACAGTGACGACGATCTCATTCGCCTTCCGGCGATATCCGATACAAAAAGGCGGTTCTCAAGCGCGACCGGATTCAGCGGACAAGCACATATTACCGGTCGAAGGAGGGAACCGCTTATCTTTATGCAAAATCAGCAGTATTCATGAGCTATACCGTTCCGCCGCAAACCCGCATCGGGCATGTGCATCTCAAAGTTTCCGACCTGCAGCGTTCGCTGGATTTTTATTGCGGCCTCCTGGGCTTCGAGCTGATGCTGAAGTACGGCCACCAGGCGGCTTTTATTTCCGCAGGCGGCTATCATCATCACATCGGGCTGAACACCTGGCATAGCAAAGGCATGCCGCCCGCGCCGGTAAACGCAGCGGGGCTGTATCATGTAGCCATTCTTTACCCCGAAAGAAAAGACCTGGCGGCCATCTATAAAAGGCTGATGGAAGCCGGCGTGCAGTTTACCGGCTTTGCGGACCACGGCGTGTCCGAGGCATTGTACCTCAACGATCCCGACGGCAACGGGCTGGAACTTTACTGGGACCGGCCAAAAGAGCAATGGCCCAAGGACGGGCAGGGCGGGCTGGATATGTATACGGAGCGGCTCGACCTCTCCGGCCTGCTGCGCGAGCTGAACGGATAACTACTTCTACCCCCGGTTTTTCAATTTTGTTACCGTATTCTCCATCGCTTCCTCGATGGAATGTGACCGTTTCAGGTCGAGGTTCTTTTTCATTTCCGAAGCCAGTTTTTCATAAAAACGGTGCAGTGTGTTCAGCTCTTCCTCAGACATCGATTCCACGTCAATCAGCCGGTTGCTTGCCGTTTTGGTGGCGGCTATCAGCTCGTTGAGCTTCAGCTGGATAGACTTGGAATCCTTATTCTGCGATTTCTGGATGATGAACACCATCAGGAAAGTGACAATGGTGGTGCCCGTATTGATCACCAGCTGCCAGGTATCCGAAAACCCGAACAGCGGGCCGGTTACCGCCCATACGATAATGACCGCGAAGGCGATGATAAACGCCCAGGGGCTGCCGGTGGCAGCGACTACTTTGGTGGAAAAGCGTTCAAAGAACGGCGGTTTGCCGTTTCCGTTCAGGGATGCCGCCGAGGGGGGTGTCGTATTCATGTATCAATAATTGATGTTCAGCAGGCGCAGCTTGTTATAAAGCGTTTTCCTGTCGATGTTCAGCAGCTGCGCGGCGTTTGTTTTGTTGTACTTCACCGCTTTGAGCACGTTGATGATCTTGTTGTATTCGGCTTTGAGCGCTACGGATTTGAGATCGTTCTCGTCGAGCATGGGCAGGTCGGGCATTTCGTCCCCTTCTTCCAGCGCGCCGGGCGTGATGCCGGGGGCCGTGGCGGCGCCGAGGCGGGAATACCCTCCGCCGGCTTTCATTTCCAGCGGCAGCGCGGCCATGGTGATCTCTTTGCCGGCCGGCGTGAGCAGGCTTGCGCGGCGGATCACGTTCTTTAGCTCGCGGATGTTGCCCGGCCAGTCGTACTGCCGGAAACATTCCCATACTTCTTCGGTCATCACCGGTTCGGGTTTGTTCAGCTCTTTGCTTACCTGGCTGAGGAAAGCGTCTACAAAAAGGGGCAGGTCTTCATTACGCACGCGCAGCGGCGGGATATGGATGGTAAATTCGTTGAAACGGTGGAACAGGTCTTCCCTGAACTTGCCTTTCTGCACGGCCTCGAAGAGGTTTTCGTTGGAAGCCACTATCAGGCGCACGTCTACCGCTATCTCTTTCATACTGCCCACGCGGCGGATCTGTTTTTCCTGGATCACGCGCAGCAGCGCCACCTGTATGTCGTAGGAAAGATTGGCGATCTCGTCGAGGAAAATGGTGCCGCCATGCGCCTGTTCGAACGCGCCGATCTTGGTATTGATGGCGCCGGTAAACGCGCCTTTTTCGTGACCGAACAGCTCGCTGGCCGCCAGCTCTTTTGAGAGGCTGCCGCAGTCGATGGCGATAAAGGGCTGGTTGCTGCGGCTGCTATGATCGTGTATGAGGTGCGCCACGGATTCTTTACCCGTACCGGTTTCCCCGAAAAGGATCACGCTGTAATAGGTGGGCGCCACCATCGTCAGCTCGCGGAACAGTTCCTTGGAAGGCTCGCTTTCCCCGTACACGTATTTGCCGCCGTTCTTACCGGGGTCGCCGCTGGGCTGCGCCCTTTCTTCGTGCGCATGCGGCTCCACGGGCGTGCCCTGCACGGCAGGCGCGGGCTGGGCGAGCGCTTTGTTCACCAATGCCAGTATCTCGTCAGGATATAAAGGTTTGGAAATGTAATCGTACGCGCCGTTCTTCACCATTTCCACGGCGATGCGCACATCGGAGTAACCGGTGATGATGATCACGACGGTTTGCGGCCTGAGCACCCTGATGTCGTTGAGCAGCTGCGCGCCGTCCGTGTCTTTCAGCCGGTAATCGCAAAGCACTAGGTCATACGCCTCCTCTTTCATCATCTTAAGGGCCTGCGCGCCGGTCATCGTGCTGTCTGTCTTAAAGCCATGTTTGCTCAGGAATTTGCTGAGCAGGGTACAAATGTTTATTTCATCATCAATAATGAGGATACTCTTCATAATTCTGATATTGGACGAATGTTCTGTTTTCGGACGGATACTAAATTTACTAATAATTATGCACTCGGTAATTTCACAAACTCTTCACATCAAACAGGATTTCCTGCAATTCCCCCACATTAAAAGGTTTCGGCAAAAAGTGGGCCGCTCCTGCTGTTAGCGCGCGCTGTTTTTCCATCCCGTTATCGTACGCGCTGATGGTGATAACGGGCAGGTTAGGGTAATGCGTTTTGATGGCGGGCAGGGCTTCCAGGCCGGAACCGTCCGGCAGGTGGATGTCCAGGAACAGTACGTCGGGCTGCTGGCGCTCCAGGAACTGCATGCCCTCCGAGAGCCGGTGCACATATTTCACTTTATAACCTTGTTTACTCAGGCTGAGCTGCAATAGTTGGCATATATCCGGCTCATCGTCGATGATTAAGATCAAATCTCCCATGGCGTTGGGTTTTTGTGTGTATCCGGGGTTGCTGGCATCACGTGAAGTAAGGTATGGCGCACCAGGTGTATTATTTCCACGATTCATAACTCACTAACCGGTTTTGTATTCATAAATGTTCCTTTCGTATTCTATTGCAAACATTCTGCCGGAAGGAATAGGTGTGTAAACAACTATAAATGGGGAATAATTTCCACAATTTTCCCGCCCGCCATTTCCCCAAATCGCGATAATATACGCACAAAATTCCTGCTGTTAGCCCATTTTCGGTGGTGGTACATAAATTGCACCTTTTCATGTAAACGCTGACGTATGAATTCACTGCAATTGAAAGGAGCCTGGAACGAGATCAAAGGAAAGCTGAAAAAGCAATATGGCGACCTCACGGACGATGATCTCATGTACGTGGAAGGACAGGAAGACGAACTGTATGGAAGAATTCAATCGAAACTCGGCAAATCGAGAGAAGAAGTTGAAAAGCTAATCAACGAGCTATAACCCGTTTTTTAAACCGGTTATACTTTTATCATAGCTGTTGTTTTAGTTATTGGCTGCTTTATATGGTTATAAAATGTTGAGCAGCATTACAACAGGTATCCAAAACGGATAACTACTGTTCAATGCACAAGCAAAACATATTTACAACCTGAAAGCTTGCCAAAGCTGTCCTGCATCGAAAGATGCGGGACAGTTTTTTGCGACATCCGTTCTTTGTTGCCCGGCGCGCTCCAACGTTCATTAGCCCCAACCTTTTTGATATAGATTGATCCATCACGATTTTTGCTCAAACCCAAAACCCAAAAAGAGCGTTCCGATATAGCGGAACGCTCTTTTTGTTTATTACCTGTTTACCGCTTCAATATCGCGCATATGGCGGATGTGGTCGTGCGAGGCCTTCAGCTGGTCCTGCTGTTTGCGGATGATGACGCGGAGGTCTTCCGGCAGGTAGCTTTGCTCCATCGCCTGGCGGTACGATTTCTGGGCGGCATCTTCCCCAAATTCGCAGGCGGCGAGAATGGCGTGGCGGTCGGCGCCGCCGAAAGAGACCTTTACGTCCATCCAGGTGCGGTATATTTTGCCTGCGAGCGTGGTGTCGCGCTCGCGTTCCTCGCCCATATTACGGAGATAACGGTTCAATTCAGCCGTAAAATGTTTGCTGTCCGCGATCAATGTGTCGAAAAGATTCTGCAGGTCGCTTTCCG
>JBQCFV010000149.1:0-8823 GCA_051958695.1 Chitinophaga sp.
GCGGGTTCTCGATGTCGTAGAACACGTTTTCCACCGTGCGCTCCTTCAGCAGCGGCTCGAATTTCGATTTGAGCTGCAGCGTGATGTCCGCGTCCTCTGCGGCGTACTCCTTGATCTTTTCGATCTCCACGTCGCGCATGCTGCCCTGGCCTTTGCCTTTTTTACCGATCAGCGTTTCGATGGACACCGGCGCGTATTGCAGGTATTGCGCGCTCAGCAGGTCCATGCTGCGCCGGCCTTCCGGCTCTATGAGGTAATGCGCCAGCATGGTGTCGAACAGCTGGCCTTTTACTTCGATACCGTACCATTTCAGCACGATCATGTCGTATTTGGCATTCTGCCCGATAAACAGCGCGTCCTCGCGTTCGAACAGCGGGCGGAAGGTTTCGAGGATGGCTTTTGCGGCGGCCTGGTCTGCGGGTATGGGAATGTACCAGCCTTCGCCGGGTTTCACGGAAAAGCTCATGCCTACGATCTCCACGGCGTTGGCGTCCGTGCCGGTGGTTTCGGTGTCGAAGCTGACGGCCGGTTCGTTCATCAGCTGCGCGAGCAGCTCCGCGTGTTTTTCCGGCGTATCGGCGAGGTGATAGGTATGCGGCGTGTTCTCGATGTTTTTGTCAGCCACGAGCCCTACGGTCTCGATGGCTTCCGCCTGCTGCACAAGATTGGCTGCTGCTGCGGGTGTTTCCACCGGCTGGCCGAACAGGTCCTGCTGAACGGCCTTTCCGGCGGCGGCTTCTCCGCCGAGTGCGTTGAAAGTATCGCCCAGTATACGTTTGCCGAGCGTCTTAAATTCCAGCTCGGTGAATATCTCGCTGAGCTTTTCCTTGTTCACTTCCGTGCAGCAGAAATCTTCTTCATGGAATTGAACGGGCACGTCCGTGATGATGGTGGCGAGCTTTTTGGACAGCAGCGCGCTTTCCGCGCCGGCGCGTATCTTTTCGCCCATCTTGCCGCTGATCTTGTCCGCATTGGCGATCACGTTATCGAGCGAGCCCCATTCGGCGAGCAGCTTCATGGCCGTTTTTTCGCCCACGCCGGGGATGCCGGGAATGTTGTCCACCGCATCGCCCATCAGGCCGAGGATGTCCACCACCTGCTCCACGCTTTTGATCTGCCAGCGCTCGCACACTTCCTTCGGCCCCATGATCTCTTCTTTATTGCCGAGCGCGGGCGGTTTCCAGATGAACACGTTCTCTTTCACCAGCTGCCCGTAATCTTTGTCCGGCGTGACCATGTACACGGAATAACCCTGCGCGGCGGCCTGCCAGGCAATGGTGCCGATAATGTCGTCCGCCTCGTAGCCGTCCACTTCCAGCACGGGAATATTGAACCCTTCGATGATGCGTTTGATATCGGGCAGTGCGGCCAGCAGGTCTTCGGGCGCGTCTTCGCGGTTGGCCTTGTAATCGGCGAAGTCGGTATGCCGTTCCGTAGGCGCGTGCGTATCGAAGGCTACGGCGATGTGGGTGGGTTTTTCTTTATTGAGAAGGTCCAGCAGGGTAGAGGTGAAACCAAACTGCGCGTTGGTGTTCTTGCCTTTGCTGGTAAGCCTCGGGTTGCGGATCAATGCGTAATAGGCGCGGTAAATGAGCGCCAGGGCATCCAGTAAAAAGAGTTTCTTGTGCATGCGGTAAAAGTAATGAATTACCTTAATTCATACTTTTACGGGATGAAGAAGATTTATCACCTGGCTACCTGCGACACCTGCAGGAAAATATTGAAAGAAGTGGAAGCCGTGGAAAAAGGCGCGGAGCTGCAGGACATCAAAACCCAAAAGATCACGCCGGCGCAGCTGGACGAAATGAAAGAAATGGCGGGCAGCTACGAAGCGCTTTTCAGCCGCCGTTCCATGCAGTACAAAGCAAGGGGGCTGGCAGGAAAGGAGCTGTCGGAAAAAGATTACCGCGACCTGATCCTCGAAGAATATACGTTCCTCAAAAGACCGGTTGCGATCATCGGCAGGCAGATCTTTATCGGCAACGACAAAAAAACGGTGGAGGCGCTGAAAGCTGCGCTGTAAGCGGTTTTTCGTTAATCGTTCGTGAATGATGGAATTTTTTAACGCGTTCCAGGCCATGCCGGAGCGCGTTTTTTGTGGTGGAAAAAAGATTTTTTCAGAGCGTTTTTACAAAATCCCGCACAATCTTTTTGTAAGCTTTCATATCCTGCCCGTGCCGGAAAGGGGTGAAGGGGAAATCGCGGGCGGCATTCAGCGTTTCGCTTAGGTTGAAACGCGATTGCGGCACGCTGTAGAAATAACCCTTGCGCATAAGGTATTTGCCGAGATATTCCTGTTCGGACTGGCCGGGCGTGGGGATGAGGATCGCTTTTTTATCAAGTTTTGCCAGGTCCATGAGCGTGGTGTAGCCGGAACGGCAGAGTACCATGCCGGCGGCCAGCATGGCTTCGTTCAGCTCCCTGGCGCCAAGGTGGCTCACCTGTAAAACACCCGGGCTGATCTCGCGTTGTGAAGCTTCGTCCGGCCGGCCGCTCACGATCAGCGCTTTGATGCCCGGCATCTGCCGGATCTGCGCCAGCAGCAGCTCTTCGAGGTTGGTGCGTTGCGGCTCGGGGCCGGAAATAAGCGCCAGCAGGTCGTATTGCTGCGTTACGCCTTCCTGCTGTTCGAAACGGCTGAGACAGCCGAGGTACGAGGTGTTGGCGGGAAGAACGGCAGGATGGGCCAGCTCGCCGCTGAGATTGGGCTCACCGGCGAAATCAGGCACCCAGCAGGCGGAATAGCGGTTGATGAAGCGGTAGTTCAGCCGTTGCAGCAGGCGCTCGGTAAAGCCGCCGAAAGGCGTCTTGATAAGCAGCTGGTGCGAAATGAACACGCAGGGAATGGAAGCGTGCCAGAGCCCGAAACGGTTGTCCGATATCACGCCGTGAATGCCGTGCTCCGCAACGGTTTTGCGAAGCCAGGCCTGTTCGCGGCGCACGGCGTTCCATATTTTTGGCGCCTGCCGGAGTATTTTGAGGCCGAAAAACAGGCCTTTTTGCGAGTAGGTGATGCGGTAACCGGGAAGGGGAAGAATGGTGAGCGCGGGAAATTCCCGGGAAAGCAGCGCGGCATGTTTTCCTTCTGCCGCAATAACTACCTCACAACCAGCGTTTAGTAGTTCGTGGATCAGCGGAATGTCGCGCGTGGCGTGGCCGAGGCCCCAATCAAGGGGTACGATCAGCACTTTTTTTCTGGCCGGGGAGCTTGTGGACAAATAAATAAAATTTTTTTGCGAAAATAGATTAATTTAGAAATGATCATTGTTAAGAAAAGGTAAACACCCGCTCAGACAGACCAGCTTGTAATCAGCATCATTATTTTAGCAGGATGAAAAAGTATAAATGGATTTTAATTTTCTTGGTAATGGGAAGTTTAACGTGGTCAGGTTGCAGTGTGCTAAAGAAAAACGATTGCGGGTGCCCGCCTATGCAAAAAGGGCGGATGAAGCACTGATCGAAAAATTTAATCGCTATACCTTCCCGTTCCAAAATACCTGTAATACAGGAAACGGGCCGCGTTCATGAAAATTATTGATGTCAACAATAAGAGAAAAAAAACAATCAAACGTAATCAGCATGAAGCCTGTAGAGAGGGATTTACTCATCTTGTTACATGAAGACCGCTACAACGAGCAGGAGATCCAGTATGAGGTTAAGCAGATCAGCGATATGCTGAGCGTTGTTGAAACCATGGATTACCTGGCCGCTGCCACGGAAGTTGTGGATTGCAACAAACACCGTGTAAGCAGCAGGCGCCGCGTACTGGAGCGTGCCTTCTTCCGCAAGGAGCCTAAAGCATTTGAGTTCATCGTCCACAAAAACTAGCCTGGCAACCAGCGCCTTTATTTGGTAGTATCAGACCTGCCTCGATCTTTATTGCACTTTTATCGCCCTGCGCCGGCTTGCATTTTCCACCTTCCATTATCCTGCCTGGAACCACCGCTGTTCATTTTACGCGAACAACAAGCCCTTCGCATGAATTTTAAATTTCTTGTTGTAGGTTTGCCGGCAAATAATATCCGTTGTGATGATAGGCTTTCCACACTTGCAGGATTACCTTGCTCCGGTGTCCAAAGCCCGATTGAATGATGATGAACAGTACGACGACCTGCAGATCGGTAACCTGATCGACCTGTACGGCGAAGAGCATATACCCGACCTGGACAGCGCGGATATTATCCTGCTCGGCGCCGGAGAAGTACGCGGCAACGGTACGCCCAACAACGGCAACAAAGCGCCCGACGCCATCCGCCGCGAATTTTACCAGCTCTACCACTGGCATAAGGACGTTCGCCTTGCGGACGCTGGCAACATCCTCACCGGCCGCAGCCTCACCGATACGTACGCCGCTTTCAAAACCGTAGTAACGGAGTTTATCGACGCCGGAAAGACCGTGATCGTCCTCGGCGGCTCGCACGATCTCACCTACGCGCAATACCAGGCATACGCCAGCAAAAAATACATCATCGAAGCCACCGTGGCCGACGCGCAGATAGACCTCCACGAATCGTCGCCGCTGCGCAGCAAACGTTTTCTCCTCGATATGTTCATGGAGCAGCCGAACTATATCCGGCATTACAACCACATCGGCTTCCAGAGTTATTTCGTGCAGCCGCGCATGCTCGAAACGCTGGACAAGCTCCGCTTCGACTGCTACCGCCTCGGCAAAGTGCGCGAGAACATCGAAGAGATCGAGCCGGTGCTGCGCAATACCGACCTATTCAGCGTGGACATCAATATGATCAAACACACCGACGCGCCCGCCAATTCCCTTTCACCCAACGGGTTCAGCGGCGAAGAGGCCTGCGCCCTTTCCCGCTATGCGGGCATGAGCGCGCAGCTCAGCACCTACGGCATTTACGGTTATCTTCCCGAAAAAGACCGCGACAACCTAACCACCAAACAGATCTCGCAGATGTTATGGTACTTTATGGACGGGCGTTCCGTGCGGAACAAGGAAGCGCAGCTCGCCGAACGGGAATCGTTCCTGGAATTTCATATAGCCTTCACCGATATAGACACCATCTTTCTTAAAAGCAAAAAAACCGGCCGCTGGTGGATGCAGCTGCCCGACAAAAATTTCGTGCCCTGCGCCTACACCGATTACCTGCTGGCCAGCAATAACGAGATACCCGAGCGCTGGCTCCGCAGCCAGGAGCGGCTGTAGCTTGACAAAACCGGCAAAACAGCGTTTATTGTGCAACGGAAAATCAACGATACGCGCGGGCGCGCTCATGCGCTGCGCATCACTAATCCATTAATTCTGCACCGTATGAAAAACAGCCTTGCCGCTGCATTGCTTATGCTCACAACTATTACCGTTTCAGCCCAGGAGAAGATCGAGCGGATCGATCTGTACCCCGGCCAGTCCGAACTGCGCATCGGGGGAGGAAGAAAAGTGAACGACGTGCCGCACATCGACCACTACACCGCCGCAGGCGATAAAAAGAACGGCGCGGCCATATTGATCTGCCCCGGCGGCGGATACACGCATCTTGCCGTAGACCACGAAGGCAAGGACATCGCCGCGTTCTTTACCGCGCAGGGTTACGACGCTATCGTTCTGCATTACCGGCTGAACGACGCGCAGCAGAGCGGCTCGCGCTTTCCCGCGCAGTACAACGACGTGACCAACGCCATGCGCCTCGTAAAAAGCAAAGCCAAAAGCTGGGGGCTGAACCCTGAAAAGATAGGCGTGATGGGCTTTTCAGCCGGTGGGCACTTAGCGTCCACCCTCGCCACGATGATCATTCCCGGCAACCCGCAGGCCAAGAAAGAAACCGAGCGCTGGAGCACCCGCCCCGCTTTCGCCGTGCTGGTATATCCCGTGATCGCGATGAACAACGAGTACGCCCACAAGGGCAGCGCAACCAACCTGCTCGGCCCCGACGCTACCGCCGCGATGAAAGATTCGCTCAGCACTTATCTGCGCGTGTCGCCCGAAACCCCGCCCACGATGCTGATACATTCAACCGACGATAAAACCGTGCCCGTGGAAAACAGCCTGCTGTTCTACAAGGCGCTGGTAAAAAATAAAGTATCCGCTACGCTGCACGTGTACGATCACGGCGGCCACGGCTATGGCATGGCGCCGAAAGACGCGGTGCTGAACAGCTGGCCGGGGCTTTGTATTTCGTGGCTGCAGGAACAGCTGAAGAAATAAAAAAAGGGGCACGCGCCCCTTTTTTTGTATCATAGATTTTGTCGCTGCAGTTTCATCCCGTGTTGTAATTCGAATTGACCGAACACATCTTTTGACAAGGTTATCAACGCGTCCAAATTCGGGATCTCATTACCACGTTATCGATCCGGGTTGAGCAAACGCTTTTTCCCCCTTACCTGATCTTCTTCGCTACATATTCCGCTATCAGCACCGCTCCCAGCTTATTGGGGTGCACGCCGTCCGCGAAATATTCACCATGCCCGGAAAGCGCTTTATACAGGTCGATGATCTTTACTTTCTCCGCTTTCGCCGCCTTTTTGATCACCGGCATCATTTCATTTTTCAGCACGTCGCCCCTGATCCGGAATTTGTTGTCCGTGTTCTGCTTGGTTTTGAAAACGGGCACCGGGTAGCATACATATACCTTCGGTTTGGATGGCAGGGTTTTCCATTCCTCCACGAAAGCTTTGTAATCCGCGAGAAAATCGTTTTTGTGCGAGTCCCAGTTCTGCGGCTTGGTATCGTTGGTACCAAGCATAATAACAACAATATCCGGCGCCCAGCTTTTGCCTTCCGGGAACAGGGATTCCGCCCAGTAAGGTTTGTCGCCGTTCTTTAGCAGCGTTCTGCCGCTGATGCCGAGGTTGCGCACTTCATAGCCGTCGCCGATGAGGCGCTGCAGGTGTTTGGGATAAGTGCTGTCTCCCAGCCCGCGGCCGAACGTGATGCTGTTGCCCACGCAGGCCACTTTTATTTTTTGTGCGTAAATGGCCGTGCAAAACAGGAAAAGCCCGGCCAGCAAAAGTAATTTCTTCATGTATGAAAACGATTAAAGGAAATTATCCGCATCGCGGTATGCCTGAATGAGAGCGGCCTCGCCTTCCTTGCCGGGTTTGGCGTTGCCGTGCTCCATGCCCATCACGCCTTTGTAGCCTTTCTCGTGAAGGTGTTTGAAAATATTCTTATAGTTGATCTCGCCGGTGCCGGGCTCTTTACGGCCGGGATTGTCGCCGATCTGTATGTAGCCGATCTCGCTCCAGCAAAGGTCGATGTTGGGTATCAGCATGCCTTCGTTCTTCTGCATGTGGTAGATGTCGTAAAGGATCTTGCAGGAAGGGCTGTTTACGGCGCGGCAGATCATATAGGTCTGGTCGGAAGTGCGGAGGAACAGTTCCGGCGTATCGCTGAGCGGTTCCAGCACCATGGTGAGATTGCCTTTTTCGAGTATCTCGGAGCCGCGGCGCAGCGCGTCTATCACATGGCCGGTCTGCACGCCGATCGGCAGCCTGCGTTCGAAGAACCCGGGCACTACGGTGGCCCATTTGGCGTTCACGCGTTTGGCCAGTTCCACGGCGCGTTCGCAGGTTTTGAGGAAAAGGTCGAGGTGTTCCTGTTTGCCGGTGGTGAGGGAGATCTTCCAGTTCTCGCCGCCGTCTATCACGAACACGCCCATGCGCATATTGAGTTTGGCCAGCAGGTCGCCGATCTTGTTCTGCATGGCGGTGTCCCGTCCGAGCATGCCGTTGTCTTCAATGGAACGGAAGCCCTGGTCGTGCATGAAGCGGATCTGGTCGAGGAAGTCGTTGCCTGCGCTGTTCTTGAACATGCCGGCATGCGGGGCATAGTCGAGGTTGAAGGTTTTACCGGCGCTTCCCGTGGTTTTTTCCGCGGCTTTGGCCGCGGCGGAGCCGCCGAGCGCGAGGGCCGAAATGCCGGCCAGGGTACCTTGTTGAAGAAAGGTTCTTCTTTCCATAGCGTGTTTTTAATTAACATAAGCTGAGCGAATGCCGGAAATTAATAGCTTTTCAACGGAAATCCGAATGATTTGATAAAAAATGCCTTTCGGAAAGGAATTTGGGAGATTTTGCAACATTCATACGCATTATTTGACGTTTATAAAATTTAAATTGCATTCATTCCGCAGATTTAATAAATTCACACGCTCAACTATTCTAGCATAAATTGCCGATGATACAGAAAACAGTGGCCACGTTACTACTGGGAAGCATGATAGCCGGAACGGCTCACGCCCAGCAAGAAGAACCGTTTGTACCATACGAACAAAAGATCGCGGGAAGCGACGTAACCATTAAAATGGTGCCCATAAAAGCCGGGGAGTTCCAGCTGGGAAGCCCCGCCAGCGAAGCCGGCCGCAATGCGGACGAGGGCCCGCAAAAGAAAGTAAAGATAGACGCCTTCTGGATGGGCGCTTACGAGGTCACCTTCGACCAATACGATCAGTACGCAGACAGGGATAAAGACAAGGTGCTGCCCGACGGCATGACGCGCCCCAGCCCGCCTTACATCGACCTTACCCTCGGTATGGGCAAAAGCGGCGGCTACCCGGCCAACAGCATGAGCCAGTACGGGGCGCTGATGTATTGCCGCTGGCTGTACCACAAAACAGGCGTGTTTTTCCGCCTGCCTACCGAAGCGGAATGGGAATACGCCTGCCGCGCCGGCAGCACTACGGCCTACCCCTACGGCAATGATCCCGCGCAGCTGAAAGACTACGCCTGGACGCTGGAGAACAGCACCGAAGTATACCACAAGGTCGGCGAGCTGAAACCCAATGCCTGGGGTCTGTACGACATGCTGGGCAACGTCGGCGAATGGACGATGGACCAGTACGCGGAAGACGCCTATAAAAAAGCGGA
>JBQCFV010000150.1:0-4136 GCA_051958695.1 Chitinophaga sp.
CATTCATTTATGAGTTCGCAGACACTGAACAAGGAACTCGTAAAAGGGCAAAATCCCGGGGGAGAAGTTACCGCTAATTGGGATTTCGATGTGCTGTTCGCTGCAGGTGGGATTTTATCAACAACGGCAGACCTGGTAAAATTTGCATCAGCGCAATTCAATCCTGAAAATACGGAGCTTGCATTGACAAGAAAACCGACATTTAAAGTTAACGAAAATATGGAAATCGGTTTGGGCTGGCATCTCTTGAAATCAACAAGCGGAAAGGATCTGGTTTGGCATAACGGCGGTACGGGAGGCTATTCTTCTTCTATCGCCATAAATACGAACGATAAAACAGCCGTTATCATTTTATCGAACGTTTCTGCCTTTCATCCTGAAAGGGCAAATATTGATGAATTGTGTTTTGAATTAATGAACGAAATAGAAAGATTATAACTTCAGCGGATTACAAAACAGTCCTTATCCCCAAAAAGTGAGGGCTGACCTTTTTGGTCAGCCCGAGTGAACCGGATTGGATTCGAACCAATGGCCTGCTGCTTAGAAGGCAGCTGCTCTATCCAGCTGAGCTACCGGTCCGGGAACGTATCACAATAAATTTATTTTTATTGGGAGTGCAAATTTATATAATTTTCCACCAATTAATCAAATAAATCGCTGACCCAAAGGTAACATAATGGACGTAAAGATTGAAAGCAGCTGGAAAGAAGCGTTGAAAGACGAATTTCAAAAATCCTATTTCGAACAGATCGTCATGTTCCTCAAACATGAGAAAGCCCTTGGCAAAACGATCTATCCGCAGGGAAGCCAGATTTTTAATGCGTTCGATAAAACCCCTTTCGATAAAGTGAGGGTGGTCATCCTCGGGCAGGACCCGTACCACGGCCCCGGGCAGGCGCATGGCCTTTGTTTTTCCGTGCAGAAGGGCATCAAACCGCCGCCTTCATTGGTGAACATCTACAAAGAAATGAACGCGGACCTCGGCATTCCCATTGCGCAAACCGGCGACCTTACCCCATGGGCGGAGAACGGCGTGCTGCTGCTCAACGCCATCCTCACCGTTCGCAACGGAGAACCCGCATCGCATAGCAAGATCGGCTGGGAAACCTTTACCGACGCGGTGATACGCACCATCTCCAATAAAAAGGAGGGCGTCGTTTTTATGTTGTGGGGAAAGTTCGCGCAGGACAAACAGGTGCTCATAGACGGCACGCAGCATCATATCCTGAAAGCCGCGCATCCTTCGCCGTTCAGTGCAGATAAAGGTTTTTTCGGTTGCAAGCACTTCTCGAAAGCCAACGAGCTGCTGATCCGGCAGGGTAAGGAGCCGGTGAACTGGCAATTATGATTTTTTCTTAATATTACGTTTCATTCCCTGGCGCATGAAATGGTTTAAAAACATAGCAGGTAGGGTTTTCGCTGTTTACGGGCTTCTTCTCTTTGTTGCGACCCTG
The DNA here is from genome assembly GCA_051958695.1 of Chitinophaga sp. GTDB lineage: Bacteria > Bacteroidota > Bacteroidia > Chitinophagales > Chitinophagaceae > Chitinophaga. Next base: position 1,455 of record JBQCFV010000150.1, read on the forward strand.
TTGATCGTGCTTGTCCCTATCTGGATCATCTCGTTTTTCCCCGATCCCCGCAAAACGCGTTATTTTCTCAACATCGGCCGCGTATGGATGGGCGTGTACATGCCGCTCATCGGCTGCCCCGTATTCCGCAAAGGCTTGCAGCATTTTAAAAAAGGGCAGCAGTACGTGGTGGTATGCAATCACAATTCTTTCATCGACGTACCGGTGACCACGCCGGGTGTTCCGGGCGTGAACAAAACGCTCGCCAAGGCGGAAATGGCGAAGATCCCGCTATTCGGCATGATGTACCGCATCGGCGGCATCATGGTGAACCGGCAGGACGATCAGAGCCGCCGCCAGAGCTTCGAGCATATGCACAACGCGCTGAAAATGGGCATGCACATGGTGCTGTTCCCCGAAGGCACGCGCAACCGCACGGACATGCCGCTCAAAAAATTCTATGACGGCGCCTTCATTCTCGCCATCGACGCGCAAACGCCCATCATGCCCGCACTGCTGTTCAATACCCGGAAGATACAGGTGCCCGGCAAGTTCCTGTTTGCGCTGCCGCACCGCATCGATTTTCATTTCCTGCCGCCCGTTGACACCGCGGGCCTTACCCGCGACGCCCTTCCTGCGCTGAAGGAAAAAGTGTTCAATATCATGTGGGATTATTACACGAAGCAAACGGGCCATGCGTCTACTTTTCCCGCGCCCGGCGCTACAGTTGCGTGATCCACCAGGTATTGCCGAACATGTCCCTCACACCGGCCGACCTGCCGTAATCCTTGTCCGCCGGGGCTTCCGCTGAGGTGGCGCCAGCTGCCAGCGCTTTCTGATACGTTTCATCGGTATTATTCACGTACATGAATACGCCGCTGGTTTGCGGCGGGTATTGCGCGGTGCTGTTGCCGAACATGACCACGCTGTCGTCTATACGCATTTCCGCATGCAGGATGCGCCCGTCGTCTCCGCGGTACACCGCCGATTCTTCGGCATCAAAAACGTTCTGGAGGAAGGAGAGGAAGCGGTTCGCGTCCGGCACGAGGAAGTAAGGGCAAAGCGTGGGCGTGCCCGCGGGTTTGTTGGGTGTTGCCATGGTGATGTTTTTGGTGCAAGTTAGGTTGGGGGGAGGAAAGGGGAATTGGAGAAATGCGACATTATTTCGGCCGCATTGCCGGTATTACCGGGAGGATAAACGGGATTTGACGTTGTAGGCTGTAGGATTATTGGAAGATTCCTTCGCTGAAGCCCAAAAATGGCTTAACGATGCGTTATCCGACATCATTTGTTTGAGCCGTTCCATAGGCGGCTTGGAAAGCCATATCTGCAGCTGTATTTTCTTTATATGTGATGGTGTGTCCGTCATATATCCAATAGGTCAAAGGTATTTAAATTTAATCTTTTAACCCAGGATTTGATGTATTCCCTGTCTAAGTCCTCCTTTTCCGCGATATTCCTGATATCCTCCATCTGGATCGGAGATTGAAGGTCCTGTATCCATATCAGCTTTGAAATCAGCAGATCTTCAGGGGATACTACATAGATCGTCCTGCCGTAAAAATTCATCTCGACCTTTCTTTCAAATTCTGTTTGCCTGAACGGTTCGCTTTTTAATACGACAAAATCCGCTTTAAACCCTGATTCATGATCAATGATGTTGAACATCCCCTGCCGTTTTACAGCCTCATTTACAGCATCTTTGTCGCAATAATACCCGTCTTTGAAGTTGTCTACAAAACGGTCGATGTTTTTGGGTTCAAGGTGAACAATAAAATCGAAATCGCGCGTCGCCCTCGGCAGTATATATAAACTCATAGCTACGCTGCCGGAAAGCATATAGGGTATTTTCTGCTCGCTTAAAACATCGGTTATTTTATTGAAAAAAGGTATCATAACCGGCAAGTTATGATAACTCGCAATTGAACCAAAGAATTATTCTACTCCCTATACTCAATCCCCTCCGGCCGGCCGGAAAAATACTGCCGCGGATGATACCCGGAGAACTCTTTAAAGTCATGAATAAAATGGCTCTGATCGTAATACCCGCATTCGTACGCCAGCGCGGTCAGGTTTTCTTCGATGCGGCCGTATTGGTTGGCGGCCCGCTGGAAACGGATGATCCGCGCGTAAGTTTTCGCGGAGAAGCCTGCGTATGTTTTGAAATGGCGTTCGAACTGGCGCGTGCTCAGGCAGAGGTCCGCCGCCAGCGCCGTTACGTTCACCATGCCCTGCGCTTTGATGATGGTCTGAATGGCTTGATGCGCGGCGGTTTCGGCGGGCTTTCGTTTACCCAGCTGCGACAGCAAAAAATCAGAGAGGATCTCCACGCGCCGGTGATGGTATTTCGCCGTCATGATCCTTTCCTCCAGCAGCCGCCCTTCCGCGCCGCAAACGGCGGAGAGCGCGGGCATTTCGTTGCTGAAGGCCGGGGAAGACATGCCGAACAATTGCGGTAACGCCGACGGATAAAGATAAGCCCCGAAAATACCAAAGCTGCCGTGCGTGAGAAAGCGGCGGTAACGGCTGGTTTGCGCATGCAGCACGGCGGTATCGTCGCAGCTGCCGCCCAACTGGCTGAAGCGGCCTTTGTAATGGAATACCATTTCCGCGCAGCCGTCCGCCAGTGAGCGGTACACATACGGCTCCCCGTCCGGTACGGCGTACTCGAACGCCCAGAACATGCGCACATAACGGGCGAGC
>JBQCFV010000151.1:0-5547 GCA_051958695.1 Chitinophaga sp.
TGCGGCTCGCCGGTGCCGGGCGCGAGCTTCCAGGCGCCGTCGAGTTGCTGCGCGAGGCCGTACTGCGAAAGCAGCAACAGCGCTGCGGAAATCAGTGCTTTCATATTGCGTGTGTTTTAACGTGTGGAATTTACGGTACCACGGGCAGCAGGACCTTTGAAGGATGCGCCGCGTCGTGGTGTATACTGATAGCTGATTTTTTGAACTGAGCGGTCCGCGCTTTGTAAATATCCGTAAAAACCTGCGGATTACGGTCAGCCAGCGGGAACCAGCTGCTTTGTACCTGAATCATCAGCCGGTGGCCTTTTTTAAAGGTGTGCGCCACGTCGGGCAGGGTGAATTTTACCGGGGTGACCTTGCCGGGAACGAAGGGCACGGGCGTTTCAAAGCTGTTGCGGTATTTGCCCCGCATGATCTCCCCGCGCACGAGCATCTGGTAGCCGCCCATGGGGTAGGTGGGTGATGCATAACGGCGGTGCGCCAGCTTCACGGTGTCCGGCCCGTAGCTGAAATCGTCCGGGAACACGTCTATCACCTTCACTACAAAATCCGCGTCGGTGGTGCTGATGCTCACCTGCAGGTCGGCCACCACGGGGCCTGCCAGCGTGAGGTCTTCCGTGAGCTCGTCCGTCTGGAACACCAGAACGTCCGGCCGCCGTGCCGCAAAACGCTGATCGTCGGTCATATAGCTGATGGTGCGGACGTGGTGCACGTCTTCCGTGTAAGGCACGGGTTTGGCGGGATCGCTGGTATAGGTGCTGGCGGAACGCTGCGCTTTGGGCGCGTCGAAGCTCAGGCCGCCGCCGGGTTGCAGGTACAGCGCGCGGGCGCTCGCGTTGGCCGGGGGCCAGGCGGGCAGCCGTTTCCATTCGTTTTCGCCGGTGAAGAACACGGTGGCTTCGCTGATGTCCGGCTCCGGGCCTTTTCCTTTCAGGTAATAGTTGAAGAACGGCACTTCGATGTTCTCCTGGTACCAGGTGGCGGTATTGCTGCCGAATTTTATATGGCCGAGGTAGGTGCCGTCCGGCGAGCCCCACTGGCCGTGGTACCAGGGACCCATCACGATGCGGTTGCTGGCGCCGGGGTTCTGTTTTTCGAGGGCTTTGTAGGTGGCCCAGGCGCCAAAACAGTCTTCCGCGTCGAAAGTGTCGCCTACGGTGAGCATGGCGGGTTGTATGTTTTTGAGGTGCGGGCGTACGTTGCGCGCTTTCCACCAGGCGTCGTAGTTGGGATGCGCGTAAAGGTCTTTCCAGAAAGCGATGCTGTCGCCCATCAGTTTGGCAATGTCCGGCAGGGAGCCTGCTTCAAGATAGAATTTATAATTGTCCCGGGTGGGGTATACATAATCGGCGGGCGGTACGGTGGTGGGCCGTGGGCGGGGTTTTCCGAAGGAAGTATAGAACGCGAAGGCGTCCATCAGCATGAATGCGCCGTTGTGATGGAAATCGTCGCCGATGAACCAGTCGGTTACGGGCGCCTGCGGGCTTACCGCCTTTAATGCGGGGTGTCCGCTCAAAGCGGCCATGGTGGAATAAAAACCGGGATAGGAGGTACCCAGCACGCCTACGTGGCCGTTGTTATTGGCAAGGTTCTTCACGAGCCAGTCGATGGTATCGTAGCTGTCGCTGGCTTCGTCTGTTTCTTTGCCGGTTTTGTGGGGGTTGAAGGGACGTACGTCCTGGAAAACGCCTTCGCTCATCCAGCGGCCCCGCACGTCCTGGAACACGATGATGTACCCTTCGTTCGCATAATGCCGGAAATACCCTTTCATGGACGGGAATGAATCCCTGCCGTATGGCCTGCAGGAATAAGGCGTGCGGCTCATGATGATGGGGTGCTTTTCGGCATTGTTCTTCGGCTCGTACACGGCGGTGAACAGCTTCACGCCGTCGCGCATGGGGATCATCACTTCCTTTTTGGTGTAATGTTCGGAGAACCAGTCGGTTTGCTGCGCGTGGGCGCTGAAATAGCCTGCCAGCAAGAGTATCAGGATGAGGGCTTGTTTGTGCATGTCTTTCAGTTAAGCAGGTTGAATGGGTTATCGGATCAAAATATAAATATAAGCCATTGGGCCGATAAACGGGATTTGTGCTAACTTCCGGTAAATTTTTCAGACTTATGGCCAGACCATCACAAGGCGACTACGGCGCGTTCTACGAAACCTACGTGAGCAAGGTGCACGAGGATGATCTTATCGAAGCGTTCAGGAAACATACGGCGGACGTGCTGGATTTCTTTGAAGGCATTCCCCGTCAAAAGCTGGACTATGCTTACGCTACCGGCAAATGGACGATCAAACAGGTGCTGCAGCATATTACAGACGCGGAAAGGATCTTCGCGTACCGCGCGCTGCGGTTCGCGCGGAAAGACAATACCCCGCTGTCTCCCTTCGACGAGAACGAATACGCCGCCGAAGCGCAGGTAGCGCACCGCGACTGGATGGATATGGTGGAAGAGTTCCAGTTGGTAAGGCTTTCGTCCGAGCACCTGTTCAGATCGCTGGGCACGGAAGAGCTGCAGCGCAGCGGTATCGCCAGCGGCGTGCCGGTGAGCGTGCTCAGCCTCGGTTACATCCTCATCGGCCATGCCACGCATCATATGGAGGTGGTGAAGGAAAGGTATCTTTAAAGCAGCGCCAGGTATAAATGATTTGAGCTGACCGGTATTCCCCGCCAGCTCTTTTTTTAGAATATCATAAATCCTCCCCCGCCATTATACCGTCTGCTGGGCTTCACTTTCCCGAATTTGGAGATGTTGTAGCTGAGCGTGAGCATAAAGTACTGTTCCACCATCATGGTCTGCGTGTCGAAGGTGCCCAGCTCGGTCACACGTCTTGAAATATTCGTGTTCTGATGGAGCAGATCATATGCGTACAGCTTCACCTGCGCGCGTTTTTCTTTCAGGAAGTCGATGCCGACCGCCGCGTTGTACACCACGATGCCTTTTTTGAAACCCGGCGCCGTTTGAGCGTTATAATTGTACTGCAGGTCGTTTTCGATAAAGAAACCTTTGGGCAGGTATCCCGTGGCGCCCAAAGTGATCCGCTGCGTAAAATTGCTCGTGGTCACATCGTTCAGTCTGCTCTTCACCTCGCTGTACATCGGCCTGTACATGAGGCTCACGTCCAGCATTTCCTTGTAGGTGTACGATACGTTGAAGAACGAGTACACCGAGATATTCTGCGAAACGTTCCTGCGCACCGCCGTATCGCCGGGTGCGTTGTTGATGTTGGAGAAATTCACGTTCTTCCCGATACTGGAGTTAAGGCTGCCGTTGGCGCGCATTTGCCAGTCTTTTGATTTTTTGCTGTAAGAGCCGCTCAGGTTCACGTAGGCGTTGTAAGTGCCGTTCACGTTCACGGTCTGCACCGTTTGCCCGCCTTTTTCGTTTACGCGCGTAACGGTGGAGAACCTGTTCTGTACGGGTGAAAAACCAATGGATGAATAGGTGCCGAAACCGCCGCCGCTGTACTTGCTGTATTGCAGGCTCACGCTATGGTTGAACTGCGGCCGCAGGTCGGGGTGGCCGATGGTGATGTTCAACGGGTTGGTATTGTCCCGTACCGGCTGCAGCTGCTCTACGGTGGGCTGACGCATGTAACCGTTATAGTTCAGCGAAAGCTGCCCTTTGTTCTTCAGCGTATAGCCGATGCGGCTGTTGGGCGCAAAGTTGGTCTGGTTCTGTTTCAGGCTCGTATTGTCCAGGTACGAGCGGTTGTCGAGCGTCGTGAAATATACCGCGGTGCCGAGGCTGGCGTTGAACTTTTTGTTCGCGCTGTTGTGCGAAAAGCGGAAGGACGGCTGCTGCGTGGTGTTGATGGTGCGGAAGCGGTTGGAATACAGGCTGTCCAGGTCGGTATACCCTTTCAGGTCTTCGTCGAAATTATAGGTATTGCGGTCCGAATTGCTGATGCCGTAAGTGTATTTGTAATCCAGCTGCAGCTTCCAGGTTTTGGACAGGGGCTGGTTGTAGTTGACGCCGATCTCGTAGCTTTCGTTGCGGCCGTTCATTACGCTTTTCTGATCGAACAGCTTCGTAGAGTCGAGCACGTTATCTTCAAAGAACTGCTGCGTGGAATTGTTGAATGCGTTGCCGTCTTCGGTATTATATGTATTGCTGAACGTAATGCCGAGGGCCTGGCCGTTTTTGTTGAAGATGCGGTGAAGGCTGATGCTGTTCCGGAAGTTGATGCCGTTGCTTCTCAGCAGGTTGGTGCTTTGGCTGGTATTGCCGAGGTCGCCGGGGCCGAAGTAAGTGGTGTCTGTACTCGAGGTGTTGGACGATTGACGGGTGTAACCGAACGTGGGTGATATTTCGAGGGTAGTGGCGGAATCCAGTTCCACTTCCAGGGAGAGGTTGACGTTGTGGCTGTAGTTGCGCCCCCTGCCGCCGCGTATGCCGATGATGTTGCGGCCGTCGTTGTACTGGTTATTCGAAAGGGTGGTAAAGCGGGAATCCGTATTGTTAAAGGAATAGCTGTTATTGACGGTTACGTTTTTCCCCCATTCGTCGTTGTAATTGTAACCGGCCATAGACGCAGTGCGGATGCCCTCACCGCCGGAGCCGAAGCTGATGCCGTTCATGTTGAGACCGCCGTTGGAGGAGACGGACATGTACATGCCGCCGCCTTTTCTTTCGGTGGCCGTTCTCATTTCGTTGGAGCTGAAACCGATCTTGTTCAGGTTGTTGGAAGAGCCCAGCACGCTGATCTGGCGGCTGCCTGAAAAAGCGTTGAGCATGCCGCTTGTTTCAAAACGGTCGTCCGTGCCGCCGCCGGCGGACAACCGTCCGAAGAAGCCGTGTTTTTTATCGGCCTTGAGCGTAACGTTGATGGTGCGGTCTTCCCCGTCTTTTTCGATGCCCATTTTCGCTTCCTGCTTGGTTTTGGTGTCTACTACCTGCACTTTGTCCACGATGGAGGTGGGGAGGTTTTTGGTGGCGAGCTTGGGATCGTTGCCAAAAAAGGGTTTGCCGTCTACCAGTATGCGGGTTACGGGTTTGCCGTTCACTTTGATGTTTCCTTCATCGTCCACTTCCACGCCGGGCAGCTTTTTCAGCAGCTCTTCCACTACGGCGTTCGGCCGGGTTTTGAATGCGGCGGCGTTGAACTCGATGGTGTCTTTACGGATGGAAATGGGCGGCCGGTCGCCTTCTATCACGACGGTGCTCAGCTCGGTTGCCGCCGTTGAAAGCAGGATGTTACCGGCGTCGTCGCTGCGGTCCGTACCGAGTATTTTCGAATAGGTGCGGTAGCCGGTATAGGATACCAGCAGGCGCACGGCTTTGCCGGCGGGCAGGCCGGTGAGGCGGAAAGCGCCTTTGTTGTCGGTAAGGGTGTAGGTGATGAGGGTGCTGTCTTTGCTGTCCTGAACGGAGACCGTGGCCATTTCCAGCATTTCTTTGCTGGCGGAGTCGGCTACCGTGCCTTTGAGTTGGGTGCGCTGGGCGTCGGCAGCGCTGGTGATCAAACATACAAGGATCAATAGAATTGCGTTTCGTAGCATGGCGGGGATTATTTCGGGGAACAAAATACGAAAATTTCGTAGA
>JBQCFV010000152.1:0-13729 GCA_051958695.1 Chitinophaga sp.
GCTGGCGGCGTCCGCGGCGGCAGTGGCCGTGGAGTCTTTCGCAGGCGCTTTATCGTCTGCGGGATGCGCCTGGGCGTACTGGGTAGGCTGGCTGGCAAGCCATGCGTCATATTCTTCCTGCGTTTCCACGATGATGTTCGCTTTCATGGAATAGTGACCGCTGCCGCACATCTGGTCGCAGGAAAGCTCGTATACGAAATCCGGGTTGCCGGTACGTTTTTTCATTTCGGCGGTAGTGTACAGCGGCTTGAACCACAAGGTGGTCGGGATGCCGGGCACCGCGTCCATTTTGAGGCGGAAGTGGGGCAGGCCAACGTCGTGCACTACGTCGCGGCTGCCGATGATCAGCTTCACGTTTTTACCTACCACAAGGTGCAGGTCCGGTGCGATCACATCGTCCTCGTTCAGTTTATCGCTCCAATCCTGGCCAACAGGATTGTCTTCGTTATTGATATTTCTAAAGTTCTTGCGGCCGAGCTGCCCGTCCTTACCGGGGTAACGAACGATCCAGTTGAACTGTTTGCCGGTCACTTCCACGATCATCGCGTCTTTCGGCGCTTCGGAGGTGATGCGGAGCCAGTGGCGGATACCGAAGGCTACCAGTACGGTGAGCGCGATGGCGGGGATCACGGTCCAGATCACTTCCAGCTTGTTGTTGTGCGGGAAATAAAAGGCGGTTTTGCCTTCTTTTTCCTGGTATTTGAAAGCAAACCAGAACAGCAGGATCTGGGTGATCACAAATACGACCATCGTGAGGATGAAGGTGATCTTGATGAGCCTGTCGATCTCCACACCTTGTTCAGACGCGGATTCGCCGAGCATTCTGCCTTCCAGCAGATCGTGGCACCACCACACACCGATCAGGCCCAATACCAGGAATACGATCATCAGGAAACCGTTGATACGGTTGGATTGCTCCCGCGATTTCTTTTCACCTTTCAGAATGGACACATATTCGCTGGCCTTCGCGATCTGGAAGATCACGACGAATATGAGAACAACTACAAAAACTGCTAAATATCCTGACATTGCTAATGAATAATAATTAAGTTATCTAATGCTAAAACGTTGTTTCTTGCTTTATGCCACGCATCAGGTGTGGTGAATAATGCTTTCTTTCAGGTACGGATGGTTCTTTGCCGTCAGCGGGGCTTTCGCCAGCTGCAGGGCCGTGAGATAGATCGTCAGGCCAAGGAAACCCAGTCCCACGCCCAGTTCGTACCAGGGAAAGTACAGGTGTTTCACGGTGCCCGGCGCTACCATCTGGAAGAAATCGAGCCAGTGGCCGAACACGATCAGTCCCGACATGAATGCAACGAGTGTATAATTACGCTTGGAAGAGCGTTTCATGAATATCAGCAGCGGGGCCACAAAGTTGATGATCAGGTTGAGGAAGAATACGCTGCGGAACTCGCCCCAAACGCGGGGTTGGAAGTACACGGTCTCCTCGGGGATGTTGGCGTACCAGATCAGCATGTACTGGGCGAACCAGAGATAACCCCAGAAGATGCTGAACGCGAACATGAACTTGCCGAGATCGTGCAGGTGCTCGTCGTTTACCATCGGCAGGTAGCCCTGGCTTTTCAGATAGATCACGAACAGGGTAATGAGGGCCAGACCGGAAACCCAGGTGCTGGCGAAAGTATACCAGCTGTACATGGTGCTGTACCAGTGAGCGTCGATGCTCATCAGCCAGAGCCAGGGAGTGGTGGAACCTACGCTGAGCGTATATACAACAATGAATATCCCGCTTATCACGGTACCTTTCCAGAGAATGCTTTTGCCTACTTCACCGCTCACTTTGGGCATCTTGTCTTCAGCGAGCGACATCCTGCGCAGCTTGATGGTGAGAAGGCACCAAAGTCCCATGGTGATCAAGGTAGCGATGCTGAAGAAGCCGCTATTAAGGAAGGGTGATTTTTCTTCCAGGATGTGATCTCCTTCAGGATGCACCCAGTGGTACACGTGGCCTTTGTTGCCAAAGACCAGGAAAGACAGCACTACCAGCAGGATGATGCACAACGCGGGCACGATCATTGAAATAGCCTCGGGCACCCTGCGGAAAGCCATCTGCCAGCCGCCTTGCGCCAGCGTGGTTACCGCGATGAAGAACGTAGAGGCCAGCGCCACAAGCAGGAAGAAAGTACTGTTTTGCAGTATCCCTGCCCACCAGCGGGTAGAGCCATGTTCATCCGAGAATACAAATAATCCGATCAATAAAGTCAGCAAGCCAATACCCAAAAGCACGAAGCTGGTCGTTTTTAATCTTGCTGGTATTACAAATTGGTCCTTCATTACTGTTGTATATTAAAATACGAAGTTCGAAATGCGTTTAAAACAAATTATTTGGCCGCCACTGCAGGGGTTGCCGTCGCCGCAGAGTCAGCTGCCGGAGCCGCTGCGGGCGTTTTGCCGCCGTTCTGCATGCTTTTGATGTAACCTACTACTTTCCAGCGCTGCTCCATATCCAGCTGGCTGGCGTAGCTGCCCATCACGTTGTACCCGTAAGTGATAACGTGAAAGATGCGGCCTTCGGTATAACCGAGCACCTTGCCGGTGAGGAGGTTCGCGGGAGCGGCGGGATAAGGCCCGTCGCCGCCTTTATAGAGCGGGCCGTTGCCGTCCAGCTTCAGGCCGTGGCAAACGCCGCAATAGATATCATAATAGTGTTTGCCTGCTTTCAGCGCGGCTTCGTCCAACACCAGGGGATTTTTTGTCAGGTTCGCCTGCGCCGTATCTTCCGCCTTCAGGTGATAGGGCAGCAAAGCGCCTCTTTTCACCGTACCTTCCACGGGCTTCAGGCTCGCCAGGCGGGGATTGTAAAACTCATATGCACGGGATTCATACATGTCAGGCATATAGATCTTACCGGGCTTTCTGTGGTGCGCTCCCCTGTTCCCGCAGGAGGCCAGCATGGCCCCGCCCACCAGGGCTGCTGCAATCAGTATGTTGGAAGTCCTTTTCATCCGTAGTTGTTTATCTCGTTTTTTCCGACTTTTCCAGAGGTCTCGATGAATCTCCTTAACGTCGATTTATCTCGTTTTTTCGACTTTTTCAGCGGTCCCGATGAACCTCCTGCGTCGGTTTATCTCGTTGATCGTTCGTTACTATAATTAAGCGTTTACCGGGGCGGGCGCCGGGGAAAACATCTTGTCTTCCTTGTCGAAGCGGCCAAACCACCATCCGGCTTCCACTGTCTGTTCGTTGATGTTTTTCGCACCCACGCTGTCGAGGAATGCTTTTACATCAGCCGCAGGCGTTTTTTCTGTCAGCTCTATCACCATCGTAAACTGGTCGTCCGTCTGGCGTGGGTTGAAGATGTGCTTCTTCACGAACGGCGCCATCTGGCAAAGGTACATGAAGGTCATCACCATGCCCACGGCCGAAAACAGTACGGTCAGCTCGAACGTGATGGGAATGAATGCCGGCAGGGGGAAGTGCGGTTTACCACCGATGTTCAGCGGCCAATCTGTTGTAAAGATCCAGCTCATAAAAGACAGCGCGGTAGTGGTACCGGTGATGCCGTAAATGAACCCTGCGGTGTGCAGGCTCGTCTCTCTCAGACCCAGCGCATGGTCGAGGCCGTGCACGGGAAAAGGCGTGTACACGTCGTGTATCTTGTATCCGGCCGCGCGTACCTTTTTAACCGCGGGAAACAATACCTCCTCATCTTCAAAAATGCCTACAACAAATTTTTTAACAGCCATATGGATAATTATTCTGTAATTCTGTTAATCTGGTTCTAATCTTAGTGATGCGCCTGGTCGTGCGCGAATTTTTCAACTTCCTGCTCTTCGTACACCACCATTTTCTCCTTAAAGCTCTGACCGGATGTTTTGAGGATAGCCTTGATCTCCGCTACCGCAATAACCGGGAAGTATTTGGCGAACATGAAATAACAGGTGAAGAAGAGGCCGAACGTACCGAGGTAAAAACCGACCTCAGGCCAGGAGGGGCTGTAATAAACCCAGCTGGAAGGCAGATAGTCACGGTACAGTGAAGTACAGATGATCACGAAACGTTCGAACCACATACCGATGTTCACGATGATGGACAGGATGAAGGTAACCATGATGTTCCTTCTCAGCTTGCGCACCCAGAATATCTGCGGGCTCAGTACGTTACAGGTCATCATGATCCAGTAGCTCCAGCCCAGCGGACCGGCGGCGCGGTATTTATAGAATGAATCAAATTCGTACTGAACGCCGGAGTACCATGCCATGAACAGCTCGGTGAGGTACGCGCAGCCCACGATGGAGCCGGTAAGCACGATCACTTTGTTCATCGCGTCGATGTGCCCGATCGTGATGTATTCTTCCAGGCCCAGGATCTTGCGGGTGATGATCAGCAGGGTTTGCACCATGGCGAAACCGGAGAAGATCGCACCTGCCACGAAGTACGGGGGGAAGATGGTGGTATGCCAGCCCGGGATCACGGAAGTGGCGAAGTCAAAAGATACGATGGTATGCACGGAAAGTACGAGGGGGGTGGAAAGACCCGCCAGCACCAGCGATAATGACTCATGACGCTGCCAGTGCTTGGTGGAACCGGTCCAGCCGAAAGAGGCGACGCCGTAGAGGAGTTTGCGGAGTTTTGTTTTAGCCCTGTCGCGAACGGTAGCGAAGTCCGGCAGCAGGCCGGAGTACCAGAACAGCAGGGAAACCGTGAAGTACGTAGAGATCGCGAACACGTCCCAAAGCAGCGGCGAGTTGAAGTTTACCCAGAGCGGGCCGCGGGTGTTGGGGTAAGGCATTACGAAGAAGGCCATCCATACACGGCCCATGTGCCAGATCGGGAACTGGCCCGCGCACATTACCGCGAAGATGGTCATGGCTTCCGCCGCGCGGTTCACCCCGGTGCGCCATCCCTGACGGAACAGCATGAGGATCGCGGAGATCAGCGTACCCGCGTGACCGATACCTACCCACCATACGAAGTTGGTGATGTCCCAGCCCCAGCCGACGGTCTTGTTCAGGTTCCACACACCCGTACCCCAATATACCTCCCAGGTAACGGAGAACACGCCGAACCGCAGCAGCATGATGGAAATAGTTAAACCAATGTACCACAGCTTTCCGGGCTTGGCCTCAATGGGGCCGATGATATCTTCAGTTACCTGGTGATAATCCTTAACCCCGTCTACTAAAGGTTCTCTCAGTGTGGATTCGTACTTCAAATGCATAGTATTCTGAGCTTTGCTCATCCCGGAATCGCTTCCGGGACTAAGTTGTTTCAAAACTTAAAACTGATTCTTTACTTATTCTGATTCTAGTGATGCGCTTCCTCTTTGTGCTCAGCGCCGTGCGCTGCGGCCACCGGGGCTGCATCCTTGTTGCGGACTTTCGCCAGGTAGTTGATGGAAGGCAGCGTATGCGTTTCTTCCAGCACGTAGTAGAGGCGATCTGTCTGCTCTTCGTTACGAACCTTGTAAATACGGCTTTCTTTATCGTTCACGTTGCCGAACACGATAGCGTCGGTGGCGCAGGCCTGCTGGCAGGCGGTACGCGCTTCGCCGTCCTTCATCGGGCGGCCCGCTTTTTTGGCGGCCAGTTTTGCGTCCTGCAGGCGTTGTACGCAGAAGGAGCATTTCTCCATCGTACCGCGGCTGCGCACCACTACGTCAGGGTTCAGCACCATGCGGGTGAGCGCGTCGTTCATATCGGCGATGTCCAGCAGGTTGTCGTCAAAGCTGTCCGCACCGTTCCAGTCCCTCCAGTTGAAGCGGCGAACTTTATACGGGCAGTTGTTGGCGCAATAGCGGGTACCGATACAACGGTTATAAGCCATCTGGTTAAGCCCTTCGGAAGAGTGGTTGGTGGCGGCTACCGGGCAAACGTTCTCGCAGGGAGCATTGTCGCAGTGCTGGCAAAGCATCGGCTGGAACACCACCTCGGGGTTGTTCTCGTCGCCGCTGAAGTAGCGGTCGATGCGCAGCCAGTGCATTTCATGCGCTTTGATCACCTGTTCCTTACCTACGACGGACACGTTGTTTTCAGCCGTACAGGCCACCACGCAGGCGCCGCAACCGAAGCAGGTGTTCAGGTCGATGCTCATGCCCCATTTGATGCCGGGATACTGGTGCTCGTGGTACAGCGTACCATCGTTGCGGAAATCTTCACCGTATACGGCCAGGTGTCCGCGGTCGTGGTTCACCTCTTTCGGGTTCTTGATGAACTCTTCGAGGGTGGTTTCTTTGATGATCGGGCGGCCTTCGTAGCTGTTGTGCGTTTGCGTAAGGCCTAATTGATATGTAGTGCCGGTAGCTTCTACCTTGGCTTCCGGTACAAAATAATCGAAGGTGGTGCCGTTGAAGGAAACGAGCGGATAAGCGTTCTTCCCTATTTCGCCGGCCGCTTTGCCGATGTATTCCTTTTTACCGCGGCCGTAACCTACGGCTATCGCGATAGTGTCCGGGTGGATGCCGGGCACGATCAGCAGCGGCAGCTCGATGGTCTTGCCTTTGGAAGTGATCTTCAGCACCTCTTTCTCGGGCGTGATCTCGTAATCGTCGCCAAGCTCGGTTTTGAAGGTTTTTGCTACTTTATTGGAGATACAGGCGTAGTTGTCCCAGGTGGCGCGGGTGATAGGATCGGGCATTTCCTGCAGCCAGGGGTTGTTGCCTTCCTTACCGTTGCCGATGGCTACTTTTTCGTACAGCACTACTTCAAAACCGCTGGTTTTGGGAGCGGAGAGTTTCGCTGCTGCCGCGCTCACGTCGCCGGCGAAGGTAGCGCCAGCCAGGGCTGCGCCCGCGGCGGGCTCGATCACACCGTCCTGCAGCGTTTTGTCCCATGCTTCCTGCGAGCCGAGTTTCGCCACCCATTCGTTTTTCAGGTAGTCTTCCCAGGCGGTGGTGTTACCGCTCCAGCTGAGCAGCGAAGCCTGGAAGGCGCGGGTTTTGAACAGCGGCGCGATGGTGGGTTGCACGAACGCGAAGTAACCGCTGCGGCCTTCGGCATCATTCCAGCTTTCGAGGTAATGATGGTCGGGCACGATGTATTTGCAAAGCTGGGTGGTTTCGTCGTAACGGTCGTTGAAAGAAACGGTCACGCCTACTTTTTTGACACCTGCTTTGAATTTGTCTGCGTCGAAATAATCGTAAGCGGGGTTTGCGCCGTAAACGAGCAGGGCGCCTACGCTGCCTGCGTTCATATCGTTTACCAGCTGCACCATGTCGGCATCGATGCCCTGGCGGTAGTTGCTGGTCACGGCCCAGTCGATGGTAGTGCCGTTAGCGCCCGCGTAGCTGTTGATCGCGTTTACGAGCGTTTGTACGTTCACATCGTTGCTGCCTGACACTACCAGCGTTTTGCCGGGGTTTGCCTGGATAGCTTTCACCACTTTGGCGATGCCTTCTTTCAGGCGTGCGTCCGCAATGTTGGGAGCGGAAACGCTGCCGTTGAGGCCAGCGAGGATCGCCTGCGCCACCACGCCGGTTTCGGAGGGGCGGTGGGTGTACCTTTCGTCCGCATTCGCGCCGGTGAGGCTCATCATGCTTTCGAAATGGAAATGTTTGCTCATTTCCGGGTTCTTCGGGTCGATCTTGCGGCCCACGCCGTACTGGCGGGAATATTCTGAAGGGTTCAGCCATGTGCCAAGGAAATCGGCGTTGAGGCTTACCACAACTTTAGCGTTTTCGAAATGGTAGGTGGGCAGCGCTCTTTTGCCGTAAGAGGCTTCGTTGGCGAGCAGCATGCCGGAGTAGGAAACCGCATCATAAGTAACATGACGGCTGCCCGGGTATTTCGCCAGGAATTCGCCGATCAGTTTCTTAGTGGTGGGGCTGAGAATGGTGGAAGACAGCAGTACAACGGGTTTGCCGGCGATGGCGGCGGCTACCTGCTTGTCCAGCTCCGCAAAGGTCAGTTCCTTTACGCGCTCTTCCAGCTTGATCTTATCAGGACCATTATTGATACCGGGATAACGGAGGCGGGCCACATCGTACAGCGCCAGAACGGAACCCTGAACGCGGGCGGTAGTGGAGCCGCCGGTGATGGCGGACAATTCGTTGCCTTCCACTTTAATGGGGCGGCCCTCGCGGGTTTTCACCACCAGGGGAACGTACTCACCGTCTACAGTATAGGCAGAAGCATAATAGTTGGCTACGCCGGGCGTAATTTCCTGCGGTTTGTTCACGTAAGTGATAGCCTTTTTTACAGGGATATCACAGCTGGCTGCAATCGTAGCGGCCGCAGTGGTGAAACCCAGGTACTTCAGAAAGTCCCGGCGGGGGGTGGTTGCTCCCAGAAAGCTGTCACTCTCTTCGAACGGCAGTTCTTCCTTGAATTCATTCTTCACTACTTCCTGATGCGCAGCGGTATTGTGCAACTCCTCCAAGCCTTTCCAATACTTTTTTTGCTCCATGTGATTATATCGAGTTACGATTTGAAAAATTTGTCTCTTCCTTGTTAGACCTTAATATATTAATAGTGGCATTTCTGACATTCCGTACCACCCAGCATTTCTACCGTTACACTGTCGATCTTTTTGTCTTTAAAGTCCTGGTGTAATTTTTCGAAAATGGAATAGTAGTTGTTTTCAGCGAACTGCACTTTGGTAGTCCGGTGACAGTTGATACACCAACCCATGCTCAGGTCTGCGAACTGCTTCACTTCATCCATATCCTGGATATTGCCGTGGCAGGTCTGGCATTGTACTTTACCGGCATTTACGTGCTGGGAGTGGTTGAAGTAAACGTGGTCGGGCAGGCTATGGATCTTGGTCCATTCGATCGGCGTGGCGGGTTTGGTATAGCGCTGCGCGTCTTTGTCCCAGCCGATGTGATCGTACAGTTTCTGGATCTCTGCGGTGCCGTTCACTTTTTTGCCTTCCGCGGTGAACAGGTCCGGCCCGGTGTATTCCGTAATGGCCTTGTGACAGTTCATACAAACGTTTTCGGAAGGGATCATGGCATGCTTGCTCTTTTCAGCGCTGGAGTGGCAATACAGACAGTTGATCTGGTTGATGCCCGCATGCACTTTATGGGAGTAGAAGATAGGTTGCTCCGGCATGTAGTTCTGCTGGCGGCCGAGGCCGATCGCTCCCTGGATGGTGAAGTAACCGCCGACTACGAACAGCAGCACGATGCAGATCGCGATGTACGCTTTGTTCTTGTAGAAAGGAACGGGCTCCAGGACTTCGTGACCTTCTTTTTCCGCAGCCAGCTTGTTGAGGTTGCTGTTGATCTGCATCAGGATCACGGCTACTACCGCGAGGATGAGGGTGATAACACCAAAAAGGAGACTGTTGCCGCCTTCTTCCTTACCTGCGCCTGCAGTTGCACCTTCAGCCGCTTTGGCGCCACCCGCAGGTTTTGCCGCTTCGGCGCTGATGTAAGCCAGGATATCATCAATATTGGCGTCAGTGAGCGCGGGGAACGCGGTCATCTGGAGCTTGTTATATTGATTGTACAGGTCATTGGCGTACTTGTCGCCAGATTTCAGAACTGCCGCGGAGTTGCGGATCCACGAATGAAGCAGCTGCTTGTCGGCCCACCTGTCTTCAACGCCTGCAAGAGCAGGGCCAGTCAGTTTTTTGTGAACATTATGACAAGAAGCACAGTTCTGCTGAAATAGCGCCTTACCAGCAGCAGGGTCTGCAGCCTGAGCAACGGAAATAGAACTAACCAGTCCCGCGCATAGGATAAGAACACTCACAAATTGCTTACGCAAACGAATGGAAACACGACGATACACAGCCTATTTAGTTTAGATTTGACCTAAGGTTTCTTAAAAGTGCCAGCAAAAATAAGACAGAATGTTGACAATTTACCAACAAAGAAAAAAAATTTGTCCTTGTTTCCGAAGCACATTTTATCTATCATCCGCGCGACGCGAAGCCGCTTAAATGCTTTACTGTAGCTGATTGTAGCCCTATGCGACAGACTGCCTCCTTCAACTCCGTTACAAATTCCTGATAAAAATCATATTTCCATTTTGAAGGGAACGGACGGAAAACAGTGATACTATTTTTGCATGAAGAAAAATGGCCGGCCCGATATTGAAGTTCCTGCCTGGCGAATAAATGCCCCGCTTTAAAAGAAGCTAACAATCCTTAACAAGATAGAATAATAAAGGTTGAGTTCCCTGACTTCGCCCCATTCCCGTCATGATTTTCATCAACTTGCGCGCAAATAGCGTAGCCCGTCCCTAAATTTATGAAAAAAGAGCCGATTCATAAATGCTTAATCTGCCTATTTTTGCAGCTTATTAAACAGACCAGCTTGAAAAACATCGCCATTTTCGCTTCAGGGGCGGGCACCAACGCCCAAAAGATCATCGACCACTTCAGAGGTTCCGCCCTGGCAAGGGTTTCTCTCATCGTGTGCAACAAAGCGGAAGCGGGCATCTTCAAAATCGCCGAAAAAGAAAACATCCCCGCCGTCCTCATCGATAAAGAACAGTTCTTCCGGGGCGATACTTATGTAAAGCTGTTGCAGGAACATCATATCGACCTGGTAGTGCTGGCCGGTTTCATTTGGAAAGTGCCTGCCAATCTCGTGCAGGCTTTTGAAGGGCGCATCATCAACATCCATCCCGCCCTGCTGCCCAAATACGGCGGCAAAGGCATGTACGGCCACTTCGTGCACGAAGCGGTGCTGGCCGCAGGCGATGCGGAAAGCGGCATCACCATCCATTTCGTCAATGAAAAATATGACGACGGCGGCGTGATCATCCAGGAGCGCTGCGCAATATCGCCGGAGGATACGCCCGAAACGCTCGCCAAAAAGGTGCAGGCCCTCGAACACCGCTGGTTTCCCCTGATTGTGGAACGATTATTGTCATGATTTTTTTAACTGTTGCTATAAAATTGTCCGCCTCAACAGCTTCAACCTACCGCTGTATGAAAAAAACAATACCCTTTTTCCTCCTGTTCATCATTACCGGCCTTTGCGCCGCCGCCCAAAACCACCACGATGATCCCTTTCGCAAACGGACCTACATCAAGGTAAACCCTACCACCATCATTAATGAGCTGGACATTTCCCTCGAGCAGGACCTCACCGAAAAACTGAGCCTCGAGCTGGGCGTTATCGGCATTTATACGGATTACCCGGATTTTGTTTTTTTCAAACGGGTGGATATCGGGCAGCGCAAACCCGGCATCAGCACGGAGCAGTTCGTGGAAGGCCGCGGCCTTGGGTTCAGGGCCGGGCTGAAATGGTATATCATCCGCCGGCAGTCCGCCTTCAGCGCGCAGGGCACTTATTTTCAGCCCGTGCTGTTCTATAAAAGGGTGTTTTACCCGGACGAGGACGTGCCCTTCGGAAATACCACGCTGGTAAACAGCGCCGATAAAAACGTATATGGCATCCAGTTTTTGCTCGGCCGCCAGATCAAACGGGACAAGTTCATCCTCGACCCTTATCTTGGCGTAGGCCTTCGCGGGAAACAATACAAATACACGCAGCATAACGTCAACGGCAGTACGCTTACCATCGAGCAGAACGATCTCTGGAACGTGCTGCCGAGCGTTCATTTAGGCATAAAAGTGGGGCTTAGCCTTTAATCGCGCTTTTACGCAAAATCATTCAACTTACTGATAGTCAAATGGCGGCAATATTTGTCATAAGAAATTGTCATGCCTGCATACAACGATGCGGCGCCGCCTTTCCAGGTTGCGCCGCATCGGTATGATCCGGTCCCGGATCACTGTTTTGTAAACCGTATGCCCAAAAATCCCCTGATCCCCTGGTTTGGCGCGAACACATAAGTGGGATCGAAAAGCAGGTTGTAAGGGTCCGGGGAACCGTCGGCGTTATACCCCGTCCGTTTGTCGAAGGGGTCGTGCGCATGCGCGATGGAATTTTTTGGCGGGAGGAAATTGCGCAGGTTTTTCACGCCTCCATACAACTCCCATTCCTTTCCCAGTTTTTTTGTGAGCTGTATGTTCTGGATACTCCATACCGGCGACCTGTCCGGCCGCGGGTCGTTGGGTTGCACGGGCAGCAGCATGGGGCCGTAGATATTCCCCGTATAATCCAGCGTGAGCCCCGCCCGGCTGAAAGCGTACGATACCGACCAGGTGCCGGAAAAACGTTCCGTGAGCATCTGCCGCGTTTTTACGCCGTTCTCTTTTTGATATACGTCCATAACGGTGGCGCCGGCCATGATCTTCAGCGGGAAGGCGAACATGATGTCCGCGTTGAGGCTGAAGCCTTTGGAAATGGCGTTGCCATGGAGGTTGTCATATAATATGGTGTCCGGCTTTGTGTAATCCGGCATAATGCGGTTGGTGAAATAAGTATAAAAGGCCGTGGCGTCCAGGTTGAGGAAAGCGTTGTTCAGCGGGACCTTTTTTGTGTAGTTGAGATTTACGTTCCAGCTGCGCTCCGGTTTTAGTTCCGACTGTACCACCACGGTGCGTGCGCCGCTCAGCGCGGCATGGTCTTCCGTGAACAGCGACACCACCCTGTAACCCGTGCCTGCATTGAGCCGGAGCACGTTGCGGTAGTTAGGCGACCATTTGTAGGCCACGCGCGGCGTTACGATGTTGCCGTGAATGGAATTATAATCGTAACGCAGGCCCAGCAGCAGGTTATGACCGGTGGCCAGCTTTATTTCGTCCTGCGCGAATATGCCCGGCAGGAGGGTTTTGTCGGGTTTGTTCTTTTCTTTCTCAGCAGTGGCCGTGGTGTTGTCATCATAAAAAGTATAACGGAAAGGGATACCCGCCAGCAGGTTGTGTTTGCCCAGCTGTTTGTCCCAGGTAAGCTGCGCGAAGGCGATGCTTTGTTTGGCCAGGAAAACCGTTGTGCCGTACACGGAGTTTTGATCGTGGTAATTGAAGGAAGCCTGGAACATGACATGCTCCCGCGTGGGCAGCTGGTACTGGCCGAGCACCTCCACGCGGCTGGTAAAGATGCTTTCGCCATACACGCTGTCCGTGCCGCGCCAGGATTTGTTCCATTGCGTTTGCCCGCCCCAGCGGTCTTCATAGAAATACCGCGCGGCAATGGTAGCTACGCGGTCGTTTTTCCTGCTGAAGCTCCATTTATTGAATACGGATACGCGGTGCTGCAGGGTTACGTCCGTGAAACCGTCGCCATTATTGTCTTTGGGGTGGCCATAATTAAAATAATTCAGGCCCAGCAGCGACTGCGCCCGCTCCCCTGCATTGAAACGCCAGCCGAGGTCTGCGCTGTATTCGCGCCAGCTGGTGCCCATAACGTCCGCCGTGAATTTCGGTGCGGTGGCGGGCGATTTGGTGATGATGTTGATGAGCCCGGCCACTGCTTCCGAGCCGTAGAGCGTAGAGGCGGGGCCTTTGACGATCTCCACCCTGTCCACCAGGCTGTTGGGTATGCCGGAAAGACCGTATACGGTGGAAAGCGCGCTCACGATGGGCATGCCGTCGATCATCACCATCGTGTACGGGCCTTCGAGGCCGTTGATGTGGATGTCGCCGGTGTTGCATACGTTACAGTTGAGCTGCGGTCTTACGCCGTTTACGTTTTGCAGTGCATCGAAGATGCTGGGTGTGGGGTTCCTCTTGAAAAAGACGGGCGAGTATACCTCCACCGGCACCGGGCTTTCCATTTTTGTGACGGGGCGTAAAGTGCCGCTTACCACCACTTCGCCGAGGCTGGAGGAAGCGGGCTGCAGGCTGATGTTGAAAGTAGTGACGCCGGATGCTTTCACGGTAACGTTCTGCACGGCGGTGACGTATCCCACGGCGCTGATGTGCAATGTACGTTTGCCTGGGGGAACGTTTTTGAGATCGAAGGCCC